>JBGUET010000033.1:0-13099 GCA_041821225.1 Sedimentibacter sp. | reverse complement strand
CTAAAAATAGGGATACTAAAAAGCTATTGTGTCCATGCTTATGGGTACATTATAAACAACGATTTTGATACAATGGAAAACCCTTGAATTCAAGGGTTTTCGTTGTTTTTTGGAGATTTTAAAGTGGAGATTAAATTTATAGATATTTATGTTGGATATGCACACCCTTATGGAATTAAAAGTTAGGGGGTGTGCATTTTTAGGGTGGGGTGTGCACTTTTTAGCGGTATGGTATAGACTTATTAAATCTCCTATGAAGGCCCAAGACGAAAGCAGAAATATAAGATTGAGCGGGGAAAGCTAAATATAGAGTGGCTCAAATCATAAAAGTTACTAATTAACATGAAAGCTTACTCTCAGAATTTGATGATAATATATTTAATGCATCGGTTAATAGAATTAAAATTCTTTAGCCAGCTCATTTTGTTTTTGTAATGGAAAATGGGATGAGGGTGGGGAAATATAAAACAGTCATAAAGATTATATTAAAAATAACGATAAACAACATATAATCTGTAAATTATATGTTGTTTATCGCTATTTTTAAAAATGTTATGCATATACCTTGGAGGAATGTTTGATGGAAAGTAAAGAAATTAAGATATATCATAAACAAACTATTTATGATATTAGTATAAATTTTTTAATAGGTTTAGTATTTATTATAATTTCAGTGGTTGGAGCATTAAAAAACAAAGTATTTGATATATTATATTTTTTAAAAATATTGTTTAGATTTTGTAACAATATAAAACATGTAAGAGTAGATGCTTTAAGTGACTCATTAGAATTGCTACAAATGGTATCAATTGATTTCATTTTAATTTTATTATTGATTTGTGGAATAGGAATGATATTAGGAAATTTGGTGAGTTTAGAAGAAACTTTAACAAACAAAGAATATAAAGAATGTCTACTTTATAAAGTTTATATTGTATATATGTTTATATTTTCATTTTCATTTTATATTCCAGGTGTAGTTTTGTTAGTTTTTTTTGTTGTAAGTACATTACTAGGAATAGGGTTTTTCATAATAATATTTAGTGGAATTCTGATGGATATATTAAGTGTTTTAAATATTCATATAATAGTTATAAAAGTTTCAAATTATGTTTTGTCATTGTTTACTGGTTATAGTATAGAGGCAGCTAATACACTAGCAAATTCGGAAACATATGTTTTTATAACTATTAATTTATTAATATTTACATATATGGGCTATCCATTAATAAAACGAACATTTGATTTTATGATATGGATTATAGAGAAGACTAATAAAAGAAGTCTAGATAAAATTAAAACAAATTGGATTTACAAAAATTTCATAAATTTATTTAGCATAAATAAGTTGAGGGTAATTGTGTATACCAGTTCATTCATTGTTTATATAATGTGTAACTCTTATTCATTCAAAATATGTGAAATAATATTAAATAAAAAGATAATAATTAGTGAATATAGTACTATGATTTCGCCACAATACATTATAAAAGAAGCCTTGTTAACATATATAATAGCTGATGCAGCCCTATATATAATATATGATTTTATAAATAAAAAGAAAGAAAATAAAATTCAAATTAAGATTTTGAGGATGAAAATTAATTATCAAATTATAAAAAAAATAAAGTTGTTCGGTGATTTTGATAATATGAACAATGCAATTAATGAAGAATACAATGTTGAAAGAAGTCCTATAAAGAATAAAAATATCATTATAGATATGTTTGAAAGATTAATAAATAATTTAAATAATAAATTTGTTAAGAAAGAAAATTTTGAAATTAGAGAAAAAAATAAAATTAAATATATCAAATCAGAACTTCTTAAAATAGACACTAATACCATGTACAGTAAAAAAAATAAAATTAAAGATGAAAGAATAAATAAAATAATCGAGATAGATAATTTGTTTAATGAATTAAATAAATATAATACATACAGTGAGATCATGTATCAAATAGATAAGATTATTCTGTTTGTAGAAAATGCTGAATTGCTTTAACCAACAGTATCCTAAGTGAAAAAACATTAATTTTCATCTAGCGGTAACTGTCAAGACTGTTGTCGCATAAATAATAATTTTATTTAATAAATTTCGTATTGAGCAAAATATTCTGAATATTCATATCTTCTATTTACAGTGCCGACTCTTTTCTTAATATCTCTTTTACTTCATCAGTTGGATTTAAGGCTACTTTTTCAGGTGACTTTCAATTCCTGATTCCTTTGTTAAATCTTTGGGGATGTAGCTGTCTAGCCGACTCATAGACTTTAGTTCTATGCGCCATTATTGTATTGTCTTCCCCATTATGTCTGCTGTTTGGTGTTAAGAAATTTAATCCACTGTGATAATGCTTATTATTAAACCAATCCACAAATTTTGATACCCATTCTCTGGCCTCATTTATTGTTTTAAACCCATCCTGTGGATAATTAGATCTATATTTCAAAGTTCTAAATTGAGCTTCTGAAAATGGATTATCATTGCTTACTCTAGGTATAGAGTATGATGATAATACTCCAAGAACCTCTAATTTAGCTTTTAGTGTATAAGACTTCATAGGAGCTCCATTATCAGAATGAAGTACTAGAGGCTTATTTCTAATTTTTTCACTTAGTATTGATCTTTCAATGAGCTCACCAGCTAACTCACCGCTTTCTTCTGTCCAAACTTCAAACCCTACAATTTTTCTACTATAAATATCAATAATCATGTACAGTTTATAATAAATACCTCTAGTAAAAGTATTTAAATATGTAATATCCCAGGTCCAAACTTGATTAGGTCCATCTGCAATAAATGTTGTAGGATGAGTCTTTTTTGTAGGCACACTGCTGCGCCCGCGGTAACATTGCATGCTTTCTAGTCTGAGAATTCTATACATAGTTGATTCAGATGCTATATAAACGCCCCTGTCTGCTAAGGCAGGTACTATTTGAGATGGTGGTAAATCTGCAAATTCAGGCATAGTAACAATATTTAACACACTTTGGTATTCTTCAATTGTTAGTTTATTTCTTGGTTCTGGTCTTATTGTTGTTGTTCTTTTATCTGCCTGAATTTTACCTTCTTCGGGCCATCTTTCATATGTTCTTTTACTTATTCCAACAACCTCACACGCAGGTAAAAGCCTTGAACCGTTGATATAAGCTTCTTTAATTAAAGTGATAATTTCAATTCTATGTTCAAGTTGAATTAGTCTTCCTCTGGTTCCCCTAAAATCAAATGCAACTTTTTTTTTAGCACTAGAAGAGCTGTTGTCTCCGCTAGAGCCTTATCTTTAATTCTAATTTCCTTTTCAAGTGTTTTAGCCTTTTTCTTTTCTAGATTTAATTCTAATCGGAGTTCCTGGCTATCTTCTTTTTGCACTTCATTAGCCGTTATACAGCTATCACGCCATGCTTTGACGTCCTCTAAATAATATCCATTTTCTCTGCAATATTTTGAAAGTTCAAACTCTGTCATAATATATGTTTCCATTACAATAAGAAATTTTTCTCTTGTTGACAATCTTTTTGAGGGTCTACCTTGTTTTTTACTAACAGCACCACTAAGAGCTTTTGATTTCCATGTAGCTAATGTTGATTTGCTAATACCCGTTTCCTTAGATAATTTTGATACTGAATAATTCTCTGGTGGAAGCATTCTTGATAGAAACTTATCTTTTTCATCTTCAGTATATTTTCTATTATTTCTTATGCTATTTGTCATAGGTTATCTCCTCACGCTCATCTTTGTTCGAGCATATCATTTTTTTCTCCCTACGACAACTATCTTACCACCAGGGGATAGTGCCTCGTCTCGTTTTTAACTGATAAGTATTACATTTAAATAAGTCATATACTTCGGCAGAACCTTTAGAAAAAAATATTTCACCGAAGATATCAAAATCGTTTGTTATACGGTAACTTTGAATTATTGCCAAACCTATAGCTTCGGCAATTTCAGTGATAGGTACAGCCATAGGCATTTTTAGAGCATCAGGATAATATTTTTTTAGAAAGGAGGCCGCTTCTGCGTCTAAATCCTTTTTATAAATAATGAGAACAATGTTGTGCGAAACGGACTGTTCATTGGATTTTCTAGCTATTCGAGATGAGAACGGACGTACTTCAGAAACTGAAAATGAGTTTAGATTATCAGTTATTACAGCTTTACAAGATGCAATCAACCACTGTGATGTATTGCAAGATGATAATCCTTTATAAGAGTCTTCTGTTAGATTGACTGTGCAACTCAGTATTACATCAAACAACAGTTTATCTTCAATTATGCGTACATTATTTACATATTGGAGAAGCATGACCTCAAGAATAGCAGTGTCTGGGGATTTAATAAGTGAAAAAGATAAATCTAGTGAATAAGAGTGGCTAGAAATATATGTATTAACAGCTGTCCGCATAGGTGGATAGCAGATTTCATAGATGAATTGTTCAAGTTCGCTATTATAGTTTGCCAAAAAAACACTTCCTTTCGAACTGAAAATCATAAAATTATAAGTTGTATATGTATTATAACAATTTTACACAGATAATTTAATATATTACAGTGCAAATTCTTGTATTTGTGAAGAATTACTCTTGAAAGATAAACCACTGACTGATATAATGTATGAAACGGCATTAAACGGGTTCCTAATTGCATGAGAGGTGAAGAAAAGATGGAAGTCAGTTATAAAAAATTATGGAAAATTTTAATAGATAATGATATGAAGAAAAAAGATTTGCAAATTGATGCAGGTATTAGCTGGGCCTCTGTCACAAAACTTTCAAAAGGCGAAAATGTCAGTATGAAAGTTTTGATAAAGGTTTGTAAGGCATTGAATTGTGATATTGGAGACATTATGGAACTTATAGATAAAACAGAATCTAAGAACGAAGGTGAATAGATGTCTAGCAGCAAGAAAAATGATGTAATAAGTAAAGCAAGCCCACATACCATTAAGAAATTTGAGGTAATTGAAGAATATATAAAATCGTGGGCACAAAAATTAATGCTTAATGAAAATTGTAATGGGCTAATTTTTATAGATTGTATGTGCAATAGCGGCGTTTATATTGATGGCGAAGGTAATATAATTTACGGAACACCGGTTCGAGTTGCTAATGCATTACTTGATGTTGCACATACATATCCATATAAACAAATTCATCAATACTTTAATGATATTTGTGAGAAGAAGATTTCCAAATTGCAAAAGCATCTTCCTGAGAATGAAAGAAATTATAGAGCGGTTACTTCAGTTGGAGATGCTAATGAACTTTTGAAGACGATTGGTCCTCAATTAAATCAGAATAGTCACATGCATTATTTTTTATTATATGACCCTTACGATGCGTCTATAGATTGGGAGGCACTGATACCTTTCTTTAGAAATTGGGGAGAAGTAATGATTAATCATATGGTATCGGACCCAGTACGTGCTATAAATAGTGCAAAGAACAAAACCGCAAAAGAAAAATATGAAAATACGTACCTTGCTGATTTTGAAAAGTTAGTTCCTTATGGTAGTGATAAAAATGCTTATGAAAAGCGAGTTGAATCAATAATAAAAACTTTAAAAGGGACACGTAATTATTACGTTGCTGCATTTCCCTTTTATAACTCACAGAATTCTCAGATGTATAACCTAATTCATTGCACGAGTAGCAAAAAGGGATTTATATTATATAAGAAAAGCGCATGGAAAGTTTTTGGCGCACAATCATCAACTAAGCACACTCACAATAACGAAAATCAGTTAGCCTTTGATGCAAATGGAATGATTACAACGGAAACAGATGAGTCGTGTTTTAAAGTTAGTGACATTGCTAAATATCTTCAAAAAGAATTCTCGGGGGAAAAAAATGTGCCATTAAGAGAATTATGGGAAAAACTCGAAGAACATCCGATATTTCCGTCAGATGGATATCGTAATGACATTAAAGATATTCTTATAAAAACGTATGGAGCAAATAAAATACAAATATTAAATATTGAAAGCGGAAAAAAAGAATATGTTTTTTCGTTTCGATAATAAGATTTGAAGAAGATTTTAAATATGAATGGAGTAGAATGAGATGGAGAAAGCTGAAAATTCATTACAAAAATTTGGTGGAAACTGGACTGAAGAAAAGTTAAATATTTTTACCGGGTATCTGAATGCATATCTTACAGCTTTACAAAATCAGAAATTCTCAAAAATTTATATAGATGCATTTGCAGGTACAGGAGAAATAGAAACTAGAGATGGAGATGAGCATCTAGTTGGGTCTGCTAAAAGAGCATTATTGGCTAAACTAAAGTTTGATCACTACTACTTCATTGAAGGAGATATAAAAAAAGTAGATGAACTACAGAAAATGATTAATACTGAGTTCCTGAATATGAATGACCGTATAACCGTGTATTGTGGTGACGCAAATGAAAAATTAGATACAATTATTAAAGAAATAGACTGGAGATATAATAGAGGGTTATTATTCTTAGACCCATATGCAACGCAGGTTAACTGGACAACTCTTGAGAATGTGGTAAAAACCAAATCAATAGATGTTTGGTATTTATTCCCATTTTCTGCATTTAATAGATTACTTCCTAGAAATGGTAATATATGTAAATCGTGGGAGGAGTGTATTAATAGAATACTTGGTGATGAAGGATGGAAAACTGAATTTTATAAAAAGGACCCACAGATGTCATTCCTTGATTTAGGATTAGATGGTTATGACAGTGAACGATTAATAAAAGATGCTAATCCAGAGTATATCAAAAAATATATACTCAAACGTCTTGAATCAATATTTCCTTGTGTTTCTAAGCATCCTAGAATGTTTAGAAATAAGAATAATGCACCAATGTTTCTATTCTGTTTCGCTATTTCAAATGATAGTTGTCCAGCGCAGAGACTTGCATTGAAAATTGCCGACCACATATTAAAGAAACCTAAAATAAAGTGAGGATATTAATTTGAAAACAATTACAAGAAAAACTATGCTCTATAAAACAGGTGTTGAGTATGGAGACTATACAATGAATCACGTTCAAGGATGTGCTCACGGATGTAAATATCCATGTTATGCATTTCTGATGAAGAAGCGTTTTGGACAAGTAAAAGATTATGAAAACTGGTTAGAACCGCACTTGGTTTCTAACACGTTGGAACTATTGGATAAAGAAATTCCAAGGCTGAAAAATAAGATAAAATCAGTGCAACTATGTTTTTCTACAGATCCTTTCATGTGTGGATATCCTGAAGTTGGTAGAATGACTATTGAATCCATCAAAAAACTGAATGCAGCTGGAATTAAATGTATAACATTAACAAAAGGGATACTTCCACAAGAACTAAGCGAGCTTTCCGCAGAGAATGAACACGGTATTACTTTGATTTCATTAAATGAAGCCTATAGAGAAAAAATGGAGCCGGGTGCTGCTTCATATTCAGAAAGGTTAAGAGCATTAAAGACCTTGCATGACGCGGGTAATAAAACGTGGGTAAGCATAGAACCATATCCAACACCAAATTTAATAGAACAAGATTTACAAAAAATTTTAGAGACTGTTAGTTTCACAGATAGAATTATTTTTGGAAGAACTAACTACAGTAAAGAAGTAAGTGGCTACAAGGAGCACAAACATTTTTACAATGAAAAAGCTGCAGAAGTTATTGAATTCTGTGAGACACACGGTATTGAATATCATATAAAGGAAAAGACAGTTACATAGGAATGAGGTAAAGTCGATGGCATTATTACAAGATTTAATTCAACAGATAGATGACCCGGTACTGAGGGACAGAATTCTAAAAGAAACAGATAAATTAGTGAAGCAAAAAAAATTTGGCTTAGTGTTTGAAGAACATTTGCCTGAATGCACACCTCTTTATGAAATGCCAATTCGTGTAGGTTCAAAAGTTGCGTTAAAAACTGGATATGTAAGTGATGTATATACTGTCATAAGCATTGATGGCACTAATGCTATATGTGACAGAAGAGAAACACACGAGCAGATTATAATTCGAATTGATGAACTAGTGGTAGTAGCGGAATTCGGAGAACCAATTTATCCAACTTTATATCAGTTGGATTGTGTAGAGAATGCACCTGATAGTGACTTATGGCACACATTAATCGAAGCAGATAATTATCATGCCCTTCAACTATTAGAGTATCTGTATGCTGGGAAAGTGGATTGTATTTATATTGACCCACCATATAATACGGGTGCGAGGGACTGGAAATATAACAATGATTATGTTGACAATTCGGATGCTTATAGACATAGCAAATGGCTTTCTATGATGGAAAAGAGATTGAATTTAGCAAAAAAACTGCTTAATCCTAGGGATTCGCTATTGATGATTACAATTGATGATGTGGAACTTTGTCATTTGAAAATTTTAATTGAATCCATTTTCTCAGAATGCAGTTTACAGATTGTGGATATGGTTATCAACCCCAAAGGCAAAGCAAAAGTTGGTAGATTATCTCAAGTTGATGAATACTTGATTCTAGTATATATGGGAAATTCTATGACTGTTCCTGATAGAAATTCGAATAACTCAGAAGAGATTAGATGGCCATATTTAAGAAGAAGTGATGTTGAATCTGCGCGAGGAACTACAAAAGGAGGAACTCAACAATTTTATCCTATTTATGTTAACAAAGAAACAGATAAGATTATAGAAATAGGACCTTCATTAACACCCGATCAACCTTTAGAGGATGTAAAAGAAATAGATGGAGCTATTGCTGTCTTTCCGATTAGAGAAGATGGAAAACAAATGAACTGGGGATTGACTAGTGGTAGTTTGAAATATGCTTTAAAAAATGGGTGTGTAAGAGTAACAAAAAGTAAAAATCAATACCAAGCATATAACTTATCGTATGTAACGATGCCAAGCATAAAAAAAGCTTTAGCGGGAGAATACGAAATTATGGGTGTTAGAGGCAATGGAACTAAAATAATTAATCTACCAAATGGCAATGAGCATCAAAAATCGACTGCATGGAAAGAAACACAGTATGATGCAAATGCGTATGGGACAAAACTTATAGGTAAAATGCTCGTTAATAAAAGATTTTCTTTTCCAAAATCATTATATAGTGTATTAGATTCATTAAGTGTTTATTTAAGCGATAAACCAGAGGCGTTAGTTGTTGATTTTTTTGCTGGCTCAGGGACAACACTTCACGCAATAAACTTATTGAATTATAGAGATAATGGTCATAGAAGATGTGTTATGGTGACAAATAATGAAGTATCCGAAGATGAAGCTAGTAATCTTAAAGAAAAAGGTTACAAACCGGGAGATAATGAATGGGAAAAAATAGGAATTGCTCAACATGTCACTTGGCCTAGAACCGTATGCTCAATTACTGGACGTGACGTTAATGGTAATTATTTAAACGGGAGCTATGACTGCAAAATTGAGAATTATGTTGAAATCGATGGAGAAGTTACAAATCAAGATACAGGAAAAAAAATCAGAGGTAAAGTGTATAAAAAAACGAAAATTAGTGCTTATCGTGAGTTTGAAAAATTAAAAATGTCTGATGGATTCAAAACAAACGCTTCGTTTTATAAATTGTGCTTTCTAGATAAAACAGCAGTTGCTCTTGGAAGACAATTTAAGGAGTTACTTCCGGTTCTATGGATGAAGGGCGGTGCAATCGGTAAGTGCCCAAGAAGTATCGATTATGATGACTTATCTGACATGATGATTTTCCTTGAGAACAAAATGGCAATATTAATTGATGAGGCATCATATTCAAAATTTGATTTTGCATTAGATAAGTACTCGGAGATAAAGACAATATATATCGTAACTGATTCGGAGAGTGCTTATAGAGAAATGATAAGAAACTATCAAGATAAAGATTGCTATCAACTTTATAGAGATTATTTAGATAATTTTAGAATTAACGCAGGGAGGTAACCATGAGAGTAGAATTATTTCCATTTCAAAAACGAGCTCTTGCTGATATTCGAATTAAGACAGCAGAAGCATTAGGAAGTTACCATAGGACACATGCTCCACAAGTGGTTTCCGTTACTGCACCTACAGGTGCAGGAAAAACAATTATAATGGCATCTCTAATCGAAAATATTTTCTTTGGAGATGGTGCGTATGTAGAACAACAGGACGCAATTGTGATATGGTTGTCAGATTCGCCACAGTTAAATGAACAATCAAAGCTTAAAATTGATTCCAAAGCAGATAGAATTCGTTTAGGTCAATGTATCACAGTAGCAGAGGATTCTTTTGATAAAGAAGTATTTGAAGATGGAAACATCTATTTTTTAAATATTCAAAAACTGTCAAAAACATCTAATCTTACAAAGAATGGTGATGGAAGAACGTATACAATCTGGCAGACAATTGCTAATACTGTAAGTGACAAAAGTAATAGGCTATATTTCATAATTGATGAAGCACACCGGGGGATGCAAGGAAGAGAAGCTGGTAAAGCGACTACAATCATGCAGAAATTCCTTAAAGGGAGTGATGAAGACAGAATTCCGCCTATGCCTGTAGTAATAGGTATGTCGGCAACTACACAACGTTTTAATACATTGGTAGAAGGAACATCCTCTACAATTCATAAATCAGTAGTTACTTCGGATGAAGTTCGTGCATCAGGATTGCTTAAAGATAGAATTGTAATTACATATCCAGAAGAAGGCTCAGTCAACAAGGATATGGCTATATTACAAGCCGCTGCAGATGACTGGAAAGAAAAATGGGATCACTGGACTCAATATTGCTATGAACAACATTATGCATATGTCAATCCTGTTTTAGTTATTCAGGTGCTTAATGGTAGCGGAAGTAAAATATCTGATACTGATTTAGATGATTGCCTAAGTAAAATTGAAGAGAGAACAGGCTTTAGATTTGAAGAAGGACAGGTTGTGCATACTTTTGGACAACCTAATTCATCGATTCAGGTTAATGGGTTGGAAGTGAGATATGAAGAACCATCGCGTATTTCTGAGGATAGAAATATTAGAGTAATATTCTTTAAGGAAAACCTATCAACAGGCTGGGATTGTCCACGAGCAGAAACAATGATGTCTTTTAAACACGCAAATGATGCGACGTACATTGCTCAGCTGTTGGGACGTATGGTTAGAACACCAATGCAAATGCACATTCAAGTAGATGACGTCTTAAATGACGTACATCTATATTTGCCATACTTTGATGAGAGTACTGTAAAAGGTGTTGTTGATGCGCTTCAAAGTGCTGAGGGCGGTGATATACCAACAGATATTTATGGGGAAACGGTTACAAGCAGGACGTTCGAAACACTTACTGTAAAACCAAGAAAGAAAAAAACAGGTCCTCAAATAATGGGGCAGATAAGTTTGGATGCATTTAACGGACATAGTGATGCACAGGATACAACGAACACAAATAATTCTGTACAAGACAGAAATGAAGATGTGTCTGTGAACAGTGAGCATACAAATAATGAAAGAAACGATACTGCAAAAGTACAACAGACAACATGTGCCGAAATGCAACAAACGGCTTGGATAGATGCAACTTCAAATGTCACACCTTCTGATAATCAAACTCAAGGAGATAAAATTTGTGTAGAAGCTAACTTAGACGATGGAGTAGATAGTTCTGTAGTTGAAGAAGATTTATTCGATAGAGAAGCAGTTATGAAATTTATTAACGATTCAGGATTACTATCTTATGATATTAGAGCTGTCCGTATTAGTAATTACATGAATTCATTATTCAAAATGGCTCATCTATTAACTATTTCTGGATTGAAAAGAGAAACAATTTGCGATATACAATCTGAAATAGTTGAAAAGATACACGATTATGTTGAAGAATTAAAGGCTAATGGAAAATATGATGACTTTGTTAATCAGGTGAAACAATTTAAGTTGGCAACACAGGTTTTTGATGCATTTGGTGAGACTGTAGATAATTATTATGTTCATGATTTATTTACAACAACAGATACAGATGTTGAAAGACAATTCCGAGTAGCAGAAGCTAAATTATGTAACGAAGGAATTGGAATGTCATATGGAAACAAATATATGAATATGGATAATCCAAATCTTTTTAAGGTGGATGTTATTTTATTTGTATCTGATGATGAATCTATGAATAATTTACACAAATATGCAGAAGTTAGATTCCATGGACTAAATGATGATTACCGTAGATATATTGCTACTGTAGACTCTGATAAAATACGTAGACAATATGACAGTATTGTATCTGATGGAGATATCGTAAGTAAGCACAATTTCAGATTGCCTGAAACCATTCAAGTTCCTCAAGAAAATGGCGGAAAGGAATATAGAAATCATCTATTTGTAAGTGATGTTAATGGTTATGCAAAACTTAAATTAAACACATGGGAATCAGGTGTTATTGAAGAGGAAGAAGTTAAGAATGATTTTGTTTGTTGGATTCGAAACCCTTCAAGAGGCTCATGGGCTTTATGTATTTCTTACGAAATTGATAATGAGACAAAACCCACATTTCCTGATTTTATTGTAGTAAGAAAAGATGATGTTCTTGGATATGTTATTGATATATTGGAACCTCATAATCCCGAGTTTAAGGACAATTTAGGCAAGGCAAAGGGATTTGCAGAATATGCAAGACAGAATCCAGGGGTTGGTAGAATACAACTTATTCGTATGAGTAAAGATGCATCTAGAAATAATAGATTTAAAAGACTTGATATGTCTAAAAGTGCAATTAGAGATAAAGTATTTCATGAGACTACTAACGATGAGCTAGATCATCTTTTTGATACGGATGGATTCTTTATGTAAAAGAAGGTAAAAAATATAATGTTTTTATACCTAGATACTAATGTATATATAGTTGCAAAATACAGATTAAAAAAAAGAAAATTCTAAAAAATTAAGACATTTGATTCTCGATGGAAGCATAGAAGTAGTTAACATAATTCTACAAAACTTAAATACATTTCTAAATTTAGATGGTGGCAAAAAGATTGAACTAAATCCAATATAGAATTATCAGAAATCCTTAAAAGAACAGATAGTAGTATCGAGTGAATGCGAAAGCTAACAACACCATAGATAAAGTTCGAGAACTTCAAAGGA
>JBGUET010000032.1:0-13120 GCA_041821225.1 Sedimentibacter sp. | reverse complement strand
TACATCAACCAAGGCGCCTGCGATTTTTCCCTCGTTTAATGCTTCTGCTAATGCATTGCTGTCTACAACAGGTCCCCTTGCTGTATTAATTAAAACTGCGTTTGGCTTCATCAATGATATTTTTTCTCCATTGATTAACCCTTTTGTTTTATCATTTAAAGGAACATGAAGGGAAACAACATCGCAAGTGGATAACAATGTGTCTAAATCAACAAATGTTATTCCATCTATTTCTTTTACAGTTCTTGAGTATGCATATACTTCACAACCAAATGCTTTTGCTATTAAAGCAACTTTAGTTCCAATTGCACCTAAGCCTACAACCCCAAACTTCTTTCCTTCTAATTCGAATCCAACTAAGCCTTCTTTTGTACCAGATTTTCTTACAATTTCATTGCATGGAATTATATTTCTGTAGAAAGAAATTAATAACCCGAAAACCAAATCACTTACTGCGGAGTTGGAATATCCAGCACAATTGCAAACTGTAATATTTCTTTCTCTACATGCATCCATGGCAATGTGGTCAACTCCAGTAAATGCTACTGCAAGCATTTTTAACTTTGCACATCCCTTTATTACATCTTTATTTAATGGAAGATTAGAAACTGCAATAATGTCAGCATCTTTTCCTCGCTCAATCAAGGTTTCTGTGTCTGTTGCCCTGGTATCAAAATAAACAATGTCCAAAGCATCTCCTAATGTATCCTTTGCCATTTTAAGAAGCATTTCTTTATCTACTCCTAATGGTTCAATAATAACTAGTTTCATATGTATCATCCTTTCTCACATTAATTTAGCATAAGTTCTATAAATATAATATAAGTTTTTAAATGATTAGTCAACATGTTATCTTTAGTTTATGAATCTTGATAAAAATTCTTTTGTACGATTATTTTTAGGATTTATAAAAATTTGTTCAGGAGGACCGTCTTCAGCTATTACTCCATCGTCCATGAATACTACTCTTGTGGATACATCTCTGGCAAATGCCATTTCATGTGTCACTATTATCATAGTCATACCTTCTCGAGCTAAGTTCTTCATTACGCTAAGCACTTCTCCAACCATTTCTGGATCTAGTGCACTAGTTGGTTCATCAAATAAAATCATTTCAGGCTCCATTGCTAATGCTCTTGCAATTGCAACTCGTTGCTTTTGTCCGCCACTTATTTGATGAGGTTTAGCATTGATGTAGGCAGCCATTCCTACTTTTTTCAAATAACGAATTGCCATGTTCTTAGCATGCTTTTTATCTTTTTTTAGAACACTTGTAACTCCAATCATACAATTTTCTAGTACTGTCATATTATTAAAAAGATTGAATGATTGAAATACCATACCCACTTTTGAACGATATTCATTTAATTTAGCGACACTATCATTTATTTTATTTCCCTTGTGAAGTATCTCACCACTTGTAGGAGTCTCTAGCATATTAACGCATCTTAGGAGTGTAGATTTACCTGAACCAGAAGATCCAATAATACATATTACATCTCCTTCATTAGTGGTGAAATCTATATCTTTTAAAACCTCATTATCCCCAAAAGTTTTAACTAAATGATTTATTTCCAAAATAGGATTTGAAATTTCCATATATGACTCCTTTTTTAATGTATTTACCATGTTAGTTTAACTTACCACTGGGATGTTTTCTTCAAAATCTACGACTAGCTCATAACTAGATGGTCCATCAAGTTTGTTCTCTAACATCTTCAGTAATTTTGATACTGTAAGAGTCATTAGCAAATATATGATACATATGATAAAATAAACTTCAAAGTATCTAAAATATGTTGTAGCTGCAGCTTTACCTATTAGAAATAATTCAGGAACTGCTATGGCGCTTAATACTGAAGTATCTTTAATGTTAGTTATAAGGTTGTTGCCAATCTGAGGAATTATATTTCTAAAAGCCTGGGGAAGAACTATTGAATACATGGTTCGAAAATGTGTCATACCAAGTGCCTTTGCTGCTTCGGTCTGTCCATTTTCAATTGATATAATGCCACCCCTTACGGTTTCCGACATATATGCCCCAGTATTGATTGAAACTATAAGTAGTCCAGCAGCCATAGAACTTAGGTCGATTTGAAAAACTTGCATTAAACCATAATAAACTATCATTGCTTGGACCATCATAGGTGTTCCTCTGAAAAATTCTATATATACTGTTAACAGTTTTTTTATAATTGTTAATGTTATTTTTTTGAAAGGGTTATCTTTTTCTTCAACGGGAATTGTGTGAATGATTCCAACAATTAGTCCTATTAGCAATCCTATTAATGTACCAACAAATGATAAATAGAATGTAATAGCAGCACCTTTAAAAAACATTGGCATGTACTCGTTAAAAATGAAAGGAACCCATCCCCAAAATGTTGTAGGTAGACTAGAGCTCATAATGAATGCTTCCTTTCTTTTAAATCATAATTAATTATGATAATGGTTGAATTTCAAGTGCTTTTTTCATTAATTCTTCTTTTTTTGCATCACTAAGATTTGATATAACTTTATTTAACTCTTCAACTAATTCAGTGTTACCTTTTTTAACTGCAATACCAAAGTCTGTATCCTCAGAACTAGTATCAAAATCTCCGTCTGTCAAGTCAAGTATTACCATGTCAGGATTAGCCATTTGTGCTGCTAATGCAGTTGGCATATCGATTACAATAACATCGGATTTACCAGAAGTAAGTGTAGTAATTGTAGAAGGTGTTGAATCTACTGGTGGTGTAATAGTAGCATTTTGCAATTGAGCTTCGATTGTATCATACCAAATTGTTGCTACCTGTGAAGTAACTTTAGCTCCTGTTAAATCTTCTAATGATTTAGCATTTTCAAACTTATTGCCCTTCATTGTTACTGCTACAATGTCAGCTACATAGTACGTATCAGTAAAGTCAACGCTTAGTTTTCTTTTTTCAGTTTTAGCCATTCCAGCTATAACAGCGTCTATTTTTCCTGAGTTAACCGCTAAAATTAGACTGTCCCATTCAGTTTTGTAAATTTCAACATCATATCCTAATTCTTCAGATATCATTTTGCTGACCATTATATCATAACCATTGGCAAATCCACCTACTTCAGCTATAGGCAAAGCACCATTTTCATCAGTTGTTTGTGTCCAGTTAAAAGGCGCATAGGCACATTCCATTCCGATTTTTAAAACTTTTTTTTCTGCTGTATTTGTTTGAGATTCTCCAGCTGGCACAGAATCTGCCTGCTTTGAACTGCATCCTGCAAAGCCTACTGTCATAGCGGCTAATAAAGCTGTTGTAAATAATAGTGTTAATATTTTTTTTGATTTCATTTTTTATATTCTCCTTTATAATATTTAGCAACTAATAAAAAAAGGGCGCAACTTTCATAGAAAGTTGACGCCCTTGTCAATTACTTTTTTTATTGGCTAATTATACATATTATTATTATAGGTGTCAATAGTTTTTATTTAAATATATAGGGAATATAAAAAAAATGTTGAATAAATTTGATCTCTGGATAAATATTTTAGTTGGTTTAATTGACGAAATCTTGTATTTGTAGTATGGTTACCTATATAGATAAGTTCTATTAAGAAATTTTATGGAAGGTACACCATTAAATAAAAGTATACTTTTGTTTTGTAGTGGCAAGATAATTATTAGTAAAATTGATTATTAAAACAGCAAGAGGTGAATATGCAGCTAAAACAAAAAAAGTTAAATTATAATTTGACAGATGATAATACAAAAGAAATTTTCCTATATGAAATAAACAATCATTTGCTAATGGATGACAAACCATCAGAATATTTTAACAGTATTGTTGATTTACCAATATTTAAAAAGCATCCCTTTTTCATGCTTTATAATTTAAGAAATGCAGAACAGTCACCAATTCACCATAAAGAGGGTAATGCTTGGAAACATACAATGCTTGTTATTGATTATGCAGCCCAAGAAAAGAATAAGAGTAAAAACAAAAGAGTGTTTATGTGGGCAGCCTTACTTCATGATATAGGAAAACCTGATACTACTAAAATAATCAAAGGTAAAATTACATCATACGATCATGAAAAGGTAGGGGCTGTACTTGCTAAAGAATTTTTGAATGAATTAAGCAGAGATAAAATATTTATTGGGAAAGTTACAGCATTAATAAGATGGCATATGCAAATACTTCATGTTGTAAAGAATAATCGATTTGCAGACATAAGAAATATGAAAGAAGAAACTGACATAAATGAAGTAGCACTTTTAGGCTACTGTGATAGGCTTGGAAGGAAGGATTGCAACATAGAAGGGGAAAAACAAAACATTGCAATATTTTTAAAAAAATGTGTTGACAACTAAAAATTTTGTGCTAGAATAATAAAAATAGCAAAGGCGCTGTAGGATTAATCCTACAGCGCCTTTTTTTTAAAAAAAATTATAAAAGGCGGTGTCAATTATGAAAAAAATATTAAGTTTAGTTGTTTCTGTTTTGTTAATTGCAAATGTTTTGGTAGGTTGTGCTAACAATTCAAAAAATTCAGCTTCTTCATCTGGTGATGATGCTGCAAATGAAGTAAAGGTAGGATTGAATTATGAAATGACCGGAGCTGTTGCTTCTTTTGGTCAAAACACAGTAGATGGTATTAACATGGCATTTGAAGAAATCAATGCGGCTGGTGGAGTAAATGGGTTAGATCTTGTTGCTGTAACTGTAGACAATAAATCAGATTCATCAGAAGCTACTTCTGTTGCTACAAGATTAATGACTCAAGAAGGCGTTGTAGCGTGTTTGGGACCAGTAACATCAGGCAACTACATGGCTACTATACCAGTTGCTACTGATAATAAAATCCCAGTAATATCCGGTTCATCAACTATTGACGTTGGAGCAACAGTAAATGCTGATGGAAGTGTTAACGAATATGTATTTAGGACATGCTTTAGCGATTCATTCCAAGGTTTGGTTGTAGCTAATTTTGCAAATGGTGAACTTAATGCTAAAAAGGCTGTTATAATCCAAGATAACTCAAGTGACTATGCAAAGGGACTAGCTAAGACATTCAAAGAAAACTTTGACGGTGAAGTTGTTGCAGAAGAAGGTTACGTTACAAATGATAAAGATTTTAATGCAATTTTGACAAAGATTAAATCAACTGATTTTGATGTAATATTTATACCAGGTTATTACCAAGAAGCAGGCTTAATTATAAAACAAGCTCGTGGTTTAGGAATTGATGCACCTATACTTGGTGCTGATGGTTTTGATTCACCTGTATTATTAGAACTTGCTGGTGCTGAGGCTTTGAATAATGTATATTTTTCAAATCACTACTCACCACTTGATAAGGACCCTAAAGTTCAAAAGTTTATAGCGGATTACAAGGCAAAATATGGTGCAGAACCTAGTGCTTTAGCAGCTCTTGGCTATGATGCAGCATATTTCTTAGCAGATGCAATGAATAGAGCTGGTACTTCTACTGATTCCGAAGCTATTAAAAATGCTCTTGCAGAAACTAAAGATTTTGCTGGTGTAACAGGTACTTTCACTGTTGGTCCAGACCATAACACCATAAAATCAGCTGTAATGATTGGATTAGAAAACGGAGTCCAAACAACAAGTGTAACAGTAGAACCATAAAAAATATTTGTAAAAATTTATTAAACTATTATATTAAGTTAGTGTGATTTCACACTAACTTAATATTTTAAGAAGAGGAGGCACAATTATGGATCAATTTATACAACAAATGGTTAACGGTGTTTCCTTGGGAAGCATTTATGCACTAATAGCCCTAGGATATACCATGGTATATGGAATCATTAAATTAATTAATTTTGCTCACGGGGATATTTACATGGTAGGTGCATATATAGGGTTTGCAGCTACAACATTTGCTAACTTAAGCTTCTTGCCGGCTCTTATAATTTCTATGTTTCTTAGTGCGTTTTTAGGCATGTTTATTGAGAAGGTAGCTTATAAACCTTTAAGAAATTCCTCTAAAATCGCAGCATTAATAACTGCTATTGGTGTTTCTCTTTTGCTTGAAAACCTAATGACATATTTTGTAGGTGCTGAAATAAAGTCTTTCCCGAAATTGCTGTCAGACAAACAAATTTATTTAGGAAATATAGTTTTGAACATGCAACAAGTCTATATAGTAATAACAGCTGTTGCTTTAATGGTGTTGCTTCAATTTATTGTTCATAAAACAAAGGTTGGTAAGGCTATGAGAGCTGTATCTGCTGATAAAGATGCTGCTCAATTAATGGGAATTAAAGTTGATAGTACAATTTCATTTACATTTGCCATAGGATCTTCATTAGCAGGTGCAGCAGGAGTTTTAGTAGGGGTTTATTATAATTCAATAGACCCATTAATGGGGATTATGCCTGGGCTGAAGGCGTTTGTAGCAGCGGTCTTCGGAGGAATTGGAAGTATACCAGGGGCAATGATTGGTGGACTTTCCATTGGCGTATTGGAGACCATTGTTTCTGGTTACGGAAATTCAATGTATAGAGATGCTGCTGTATTTGCATTTTTAATTGTTATATTAATCATTAAGCCATCAGGTCTTCTTGGAAAAAACACGAAAGAGAAGGTGTAATATATGAGAATATTGACAAAAAAAAATATAATTACTTTAGTTTCATTGGTACTGTTCTATGTAGCTGTACAAAGTTTAATAAATACTAAAATCATTAACAGCTATTATGAAATTACTCTAGCAACAATTTGTATGAATATTATTTTAGCAGTAAGCTTAAATCTTGTTACAGGTTTTACTGGACAATTTTCTCTTGGCCATGCTGGATTTATGTCAATTGGTGCCTATGTAGGAGCTATTTTTAGTATGAAAATGGGTTCCACTGCAGGGTTCTTAATTGGAATTTTCGCTGGAGCAATAGCGGCAGCTTTTATAGGCGTTTTAATTGGTATTCCTACATTGAGATTAAAAGGTGACTATCTTGCTATAGCAACATTAGGAATGGCAGAAATAATAAGAGTTATATTTTTAAATATGGAAATAACAAACGGTGCAGCGGGATTAAATGGAATTCCAAGAAATACAAATTGGTTTTGGTTATTTATTTTTACAGTTGCTACTGTTATATTAATCAATAGTTTTATAAAGTCGTCTACTGGCAGAGCATGTATTTCAATCAGAGAGGATGAAATAGCAGCAGAATCAATGGGCATTAACACAACGAAATACAAGGTTACAGCGTTTGCAATTGGAGCATTTTTTGCAGGAATAGCAGGAGCTCTATATTCATCATATTTTTATGTTATAAAACCAAACTTATTTTCTTTTGTGAAATCTACAGACATTCTAGTTATTGTGGTTTTAGGAGGGATGGGAAGTGTTTCTGGTTCTGTTGTTGCAGCCATAATACTTGGTGTTTTAAATACCTATTTACAACAATATGCGCATCTTAGGATGATAATTTATTCTCTTTTATTGATTGGAATTATGTTGTTTAGGCCTAAAGGTCTCATGGGAACAAAGGAAATTACTGATTTGTTTAAATCTAAAAAAGAAGTCAAGAAATTTGATTAAAGGAGGGACCATAATGTCATTACTTCAAGTTGAAAAATTAACTAAGTCTTTTGGCGGGCTTACTGCAGTTTCTAATGTTAGTATGCACATTGATAAAGGAGAGTTGGTTGGACTCATTGGCCCAAATGGCGCAGGCAAGACTACATTATTTAATCTTCTTACTGGAGTTTATGCACCAACAACAGGCACTATAAAATTAGAAACAGAAGGAAATGTCAAGGAACTTGGAGGACTAAAACCATACAATGTTACTAAGTCCGGTCTTGCCCGTACATTTCAAAATATAAGGCTTTTTAAGGACCTTACAGTATTAGATAATATCCGTATAGCTATGCATCAAAATGTAAATTATGGATTGACTTCATCATTTTTTCATTCCAATAAATTTCATGCCGAAGAAGAAAGATTGTTAAAAGAGGCAGAAGAGTTGATGGATATATTCAAGTTGACTAATAAAAAATATGAATTAGCTAAAAATCTTCCTTATGGAGAACAAAGACATCTTGAAATTGTTAGAGCTATGGCTACGAAACCTGTTTTGCTTTTATTGGATGAACCTGCAGCAGGTATGAATCCTAATGAAACAACAAATCTTACAGCTACTATAGCTAAAATAAGAAAAGATTTTAATCTTACTGTTCTTTTAATAGAACATGATATGTCATTAGTTATGAAAATCTGTGAACGTATTTATGTTCTAGATTATGGGATGCTAATTGCATCTGGAAATCCAGGAGAAATAAAATCAAATAAAAGAGTAATTGAAGCTTACTTAGGGGAGGATGTATAAAATGCTTGAGATAAAAAATCTTAATGTTCATTATGGAGTTATTCATGCCCTAAAGGATGTATCGTTAATTGTTAATAAAGGTGAAATTGTTACGTTGATTGGGGCAAATGGGGCGGGTAAAACTACAACATTGCGTACAATTTCAGGTCTAAATAAAGCTACAAGTGGAGAAATATTACTAGAAGGTAATAATATTACCAATATGTCAGCTCCACAGAGAGTTGCAATGAGCATTTCTCAAGTTCCTGAGGGAAGAAGAATATTTCCTGCTATGTCAGTACTTGAAAACTTAGAGTTAGGAGCTTATCTTAGAAAGGACAAGGCTGAAATAAAAAAGGACATAGAAAACATGTATGAATTATTCCCAATATTGAGGGATAGAAAAAAACAGACAGCGGGAACTTTATCAGGTGGGGAACAACAAATGCTTGCTATGGCACGTGCATTGATGTCTAGGCCTAAAATTCTTTTGCTAGATGAACCTTCTATGGGTCTTGCACCATTGTTAGTTAGAGAAATATTTAATATTATAAAAAACATTAATAGTATTGGTACAACTATATTGCTTGTTGAGCAAAATGCAAAGATGGCTTTGTCAATAGCTAACAGGGCATATGTTATAGAGACTGGTTCAATAGTAATGAGTGGAAGTGGAATGGAATTAGCCAATAGTGAAGAAATTAAGAAAGCTTATTTAGGAGGGGAATAATATGTATGTAAAAAATAAGATGACTGCAAAACCTTACATCATATCGCCGGATGCATTAATTATTGATGCAGTGGAGCTAATGAAAGAAAAAAACCTTAGAAGACTTCCTGTTGTAAGAGATGGAAAGATTGTGGGAATTCTCACGAAAGAAGATTTGCAGAAAGTATCGCCAACTAAAGCTACATCTTTGAGTATTTTTGAAATCAATTATTTATTGTCAAAGACTACAGTAGAAGATGCTATGACTAAAGAAACTGTTACAATAAGCCCAGACTCACTTTTAGAAGAGGCAGCCGTAATAATGAGAGATAATAAAATAGGCATACTCCCAGTTGTAGAAGATAACATAATTGTTGGTGTTATAACAGAAAGTGATATATTGGACGCATTTATTGATATTTTAGGATTCAAATCTGAAGGAAGCAGAATTACCATTGAATCTAAAGATGTTCCTGGAGCATTAGCTGAAATAGCAGGTATATTTAAAGGGACAAATTCAAATATAACTCACATTGTTGCTTACAAAATCGGTGAAAAAAGTTTTGATGTCATCCGTACAGACAAGACAAATACTGAAGAAATAGAAAAACAATTGATTGAGCATGGTTATGTAATTGAGCATATTATGAAAAATGTTAAATAATTAATTGCTGATTTTTTACTTTCTTTTAAATTGTAGAACATAAGATTTAAGTAACTTCAGTTTAATAAATTTTTTAAATTCAATAAAAGGCTCCGAAGAAAATTTCAGAGCCTTTTTATTTAGCCAAGACTTGTTTTTAATAATAAATTTATGGTATTTTAATTAATGATTTGTTATAATTACGTATTATAATAAAAGAGGTGTTTACTATAGAAGAAAAGACAGTAGAGCAGACAAAGATAGTTGTTGGAAGTTTAATGCAACCTGAACATGCTAATATTTCAGGAAATGTTCATGGTGGAGAAATAATGAAAATGATGGATAATGCTGCTGGAATAGCATCTGCTAGACATTCCCGTTCTAATGTGGTGACAGCAAGAGTGGATGGTCTGGAATTTCACCTACCTATCCATATAGGCAATTATGTGAAGTGTTTATGTCAGCTTACTTTCGTGGGAAACAGTTCTATGGAAGTTCTTGTTACAGTAATGGTAGAGGATATGAAACTTGATGAAGCTCCAAAAATTGCATTGACTGGATATTTTACATTTGTTGCGATTGATGACAGTGGAAGACCTAAGATTGTTCCAAAGTTAAAACCTATAAATGATGAAGAAATAAAACTTTATGAAGATGGCAAGAAAAGATATTTAAAATATAAGGAATCAAAGTTAAGCTCTAAGAAAAGTTTGTAATATTTAAAAAGAAAGCTGTGCACTTGAATTGATACAAGTCAAGTAGACATATAATTAAATTAAAATATTATGCAGATATAGGTGCATGGTTCCGATATTCTAAAGGAGCCATGCATCTTAATCTTTTTTGAAATCTCTTTTCATTATAAAATTTTATATACCCACAATATTATATTTAGCAGATAAGTCTGTTAGTGAATACTTACCTGTGGTGAATTCTTCAACTACTGTAAGCTTAAACACTTTACTATATGAGCGATTTTTGCTTAATGTTTCCAATGCACTGGGGCCATGTACTTTATATTTTAGATACCATCTGCGAACTACTTCCTTTGATATCCATATTTTTTCAGCAATGTCAACAAAACTGCCATTACCTTCATCATAATCCTTACAAGCTTTGATTTTTAGTTCTTTACTATATTTCGGGTTTCTTCTCATAAAAAATACCTCTAAGTAGATAATCTATTTAATTAATTAGATTGTCTACTTTGGAAGTATCATATCATTAAATCTCAGGCATTATTTTTATTGTCAATTGTTAGCAAACATTGATATAAGCTTCATTCCATGCATGGTATGAACTTAAATAAGTCGAATACCCTTTAACAAGTTTTCCAGGTATGACTTTATATCCTGTGATTATTATTATTTCTTTAAAAATGAATAAAAAAATGAATGGAAACATGTTTACAAAAACAAATGAAGCTGATATAATGCTGTCTTTGACAGTTTGAGAATCTAAAAAGCTTGGATAACCTTGCAAATAGGGATGCCCAAGCTTTTAATATATTTTTAAAAAGTGCGTAATGTTTTTACTTTTTTGTAGCTTTAATAATTTTTTTCATTTCGTTTTTGCTCACTATCTGATAGTCGGTACGAAAGCCGAATGAATTATGTAGAGCATCAGTGAAATCAGTTCTTGTGTAGGTTGGTATATATCCATCTCCCGCTATTTCATATAAATTCATTTCCCGTAATCCATGTATAATTTCGCTACAGGTGAATTTATCTTCTAACTTTTTTTCGAGAAATCTATATATCACAAGAGATAGAAAGCAAGTTGTAAAATGTGTTGTTATTCTATCATTACGACTTAGATAAACTGGTCTTGCTTTAAATTCAGTTTTCATAATGCGAAAACATTCTTCTGTTTCCAATCGGCTGAGATTTACCTTTATAGTAGCAGCTGAATCATCCTCTAAATTCGTACACAGACCATAAAACCCATCAAATGCTTCCTCTGTTATAAATAAGTTCAGTATCAATGCTATATAGTTCTTTGTTAGCAATTTCGCCTTCTAAAGTAATACTTGTTTTTGAAATAAAACGTTTATAATCATTCTGGTTACATTTTTTTATCTTTGTAGGGTTAGTATCAATTACTTTTGAGGCATGTTCTATCTGGGATTTGCGAATTTTTCTCTGATAATCTCTATATTTAATAGAATAGGTAACAATTAACTTCTGTTCTAACCCATCTTCTTTTATCCAACGCTCCTTGTAAAAGGTTTTTTCTCTATCTTTTTCTTCGTCAAGATTTGTAATATCATAGGTCTTAATATCTCCACTAAGATGCAAATTTTCTTTGTCAAGTGACTATTCTTTTAAATGCTTCTTTAATTTTTGATGGACTGAGTGGTGATAAATGAGTGTTTATCTTTATTGTTGAATTTCCTGTTATCATTTGATGCAAGGCCTGCATCAGTATAAACAATAAATTTTGAAAGCTCAAAATCATTCAATATTTTTTGCTCTAAAGGTTTCAAAGTAACCTGTTCGTTAGTGTTACCTTTGCTGATATTAAATGCAAGGGGAATACCGTCATCATCCATAAAAGGTCTCATATATGAACACCTCCTTTTCTCTATATTATAACACGTTGTGCAACAACTGTTTTCAAAATTTGACAAAAAAATAAAGCCATTTCAATGACTTTAGCTATTATTTTATTCTTCAACTGTCAAAGACCAGGCTTGCGAGTTTGATTTTTTTCTATATAATAATATATTGTTTAATTTTTTTTCAAAATAACTCTTGACTTTATATTCAAATATGCTAATATTATAATATATCAATATAATAATATTAGCATATAGATATTTAAAAGAGGCGTATATGATAGATTTCAGTAATAAAGAAATGACTAAAGCTTTGCTTGCTCAAATCGCCTTATGTTTTCTCAGATGTTAAAGCGGATGCAGGGTATGCTAATGCGGTGTCAATAGCCAAAGCGGCAGGATATATAACAGGCTATCCTGATGGCACCATGAGACCTGAAAATCCAATTAGTCGGGAAGAGGTAGCTTCAATAATTATGGAAATTAAAACACTTACACCGGATGATGTTGCAACTGATATATTCACTGATGTTGCACAGATGACTTGGAGCAAAGGTGCTATAGGAGCAACAGCAACCCAATATAATTTAGCACTAACAGGAGACAATATAACATCTAATGTAACAGGAACATTGGGATTAGTTGGAGAGGCATTGGGAGTCAAAATTTATCAAATTATTATAACAGGAGCAACGTCAAAAGATGTTACTCAAGTGTTAGTAAATGGCATTACAAAAGCATTTGAAATAATAGATGGTGAAGTAAGGTTTATATGTAGAATATACTAAAATTAGCTGATAATAGAATAAACAATAAGAAAAATAACACGATTTTAATTAAATTAATATTATTAAGGAGGAGTAATTTATGACATTTTCATTTAAAAAATTCAGGAAAAGCATATC
>JBGUET010000031.1:0-13163 GCA_041821225.1 Sedimentibacter sp. | reverse complement strand
AATATTTGCACGTAGTGCATTTTCAGGCCAGGTAGGATAAAGTTCACTTGATGCGACATTTTTAATATAATCAATAAAAGGTACAGTTACATTTTCAACATCTTCATCGGGCATACCTAAATGGACTGTTATAGTTTCCGGAATATAAGTAAATATTGTGGCAGAACCGCCAGGTATAATGGTTTGTTCATCTCCACTGTTTTTATTATTATTTAAAGAACTTGCTGATAACATATAAGAACCCTCATAACTCTCCAATATTCTATTAATTAAACAATATTTATGAAAATTGATTATCTATTGATGAATGTTTTCATATTTCAATATATGTATTAAACATTATTTTGATTATTTAATAGAATTGATAAAATAAAATTTTGCTATAATTTATAATTTTTTTTTCAACAATTATACCTATTTTGATGGTGGAATAGGGATTTAATAAGGCATTTTAATAGATACAGCAATTTGTTATTGAACAATTAATATAAAGGATATATAATTAAGCTTGTAAAATAATTAATTTAAGGCTAATATTGCGAGATTATGGTATATTGTAGGTAATGAATTAATAAGAGTAATTATAAGAAATGGTTGATGAAATTGTTTAAAACAAAATAAAGGGGTGCTTTGTATGAGTGATTATGTTTTAACTTGTTGTTCAACAGCAGATATGACAAATGAATATTTTGAAGATAGAAATATTCCATTTGCTTGTTTTCATTATAATATTGATGGAAATGAATATCCAGATGATCTAGGAAAAACAATGTCTTTTGATGATTTTTATGGCAGAATTACAGCTGGAGCAATGCCTACTACTTCTCAAGTTAACGTTGGTGAGTTTATAAATTTTTTTGAATCTTTTTTAATTGAAAGCAAGGATATTTTACATATTTCATTTTCATCAGGTTTATCAGGTGCATATAATTCAGCTTGTATTGCAAGGGATGAACTTTTATTGAAGTATCCAAACAGAAAAATTTTAATAATAGATTCATTGGGTGCATCATCAGGGTATGGCTTGTTAGTAGATATGGCAGCTGATATTAGAGATGATGGTTCATCAATTGAAGAAGTATGTAAGTTGATAGAAGAAAACAAGCTTAATGTGCATCATTGGTTCTTCTCCACAGATTTAACTCATTATAAGCGGGGAGGTCGTATATCTTCTGCTTCTGCAGCGGTAGGAAATTTGTTGAACATATGTCCATTATTGGACATGAACTATGATGGGAAACTTATACCACGCACGAAGTTTAGAGGAAAAAAACATGTCATAGCTGAAATAGTAAAGCAAATGGAAACTCATGCAAAAGACGGGGTAAATTATTCTGGAAAGTGCTTTATATCTCATTCAGCATGCTATGATGATGCACGTAGGGTCGCTGATTTAATAGAAGAAAAATTTACGAGTTTAAATGGTCCTGTGTTGATTAACAGTGTTGGAACAGTTATAGGTTCACATACAGGTCCTGGTACTGTAGCATTATACTTTTTTGGAGATAAACGTATAGATTGATTATATGGGAGTAAGAATGTTTAGCATAACTTTAGATAATATTGAAATAGAAATTTTGAAAAAAAATATTAAAAATATACATCTTTCAGTTCATCCTCCTTACGGAATAGTAAGGCTTTCAGTACCAGAGAAAATGAAGGATGAAGATATTAAAAATTTTATAATATCGAGACTACTTTGGATAAAAAAGCAAAAAAGCAAGTATGAATATCAAGAAAATATTCTGCCTTTGGAATACATTTCAGGAGAGAGTCATTGCTATTTTGGAACAAAGTATTTATTAAATGTAATTCCAACTGAAAAAAATCAACATGCAGAGCTAATAAATAATGAATATATTAATTTATTTGTTAAATCTAACACCTCAACAGAAGAACGCAAAAAAGTAATGATGGAATGGTATAGAAAAAACTTAAAATTAGCTATTCCAAAATATATAGATAAATGGGAGAACATAATAGGTGTTTCAGTTAGTGAGTGGTGCGTCAAACTTATGAAAACAAGATGGGGTACTTGTAATACTCAAAAGAAAAGAATATGGCTTAATCTTGAGCTTGCTAAAAAACCAACCACGTGTTTGGAATTCATAATAGTGCATGAAATGGTCCATTTATTAGAGCGCCACCACAACAGTATATTTTATGCTTATATGGATGAATATTTGCCTGACTGGAAGGAAATTAGAAAAGGGCTAAATGGAATGGTTTGAAATATAGTGTTTGTATTTCATTTGTTTTTATGTTGTATCATTAGTAATATTATGAATATATTTCAACTGATTTGAAATTGGTCGCAATATTATAAATTTTCCTTGATTTTCGTTGACTTAAATTTTTTTATGTGGTATACTTTAAAAAAATAATCTTTAACTCGGTACAGTGATACCGTCAAGATGTGCATAGGTAATAGTATTTTGTGTATAATAATCCTGACGGTTGGTTAGGATTTTTTTTTGCCCTAACATATTTTGAAAATTAAGCTCAATAATGTGTGTTAGGTAGGAACAAGGGATTTAAAATATGCAATAATAATTTTACGGAGGTATTTATGTCAACAAAAAAAGAAGTATTTGGTTATTTGCCAGATGAGCGCCCACCACTTATAGGACTAATTTTCTTTGCATTACAGCAAATTGTCGTAATGTTTCCAGCAACAGTATTAGTTGCTCTTATTACAGGTTTTCATGTTTCAACAACCATCTTTGCAAGCGGATTAGCTACTCTGGGATTTATATTGGTTACTGGGAGGCAAATTCCTCTTTACTACGGTTCAAGTTTTTCTTACATTTCTGCAATAGCCTCAATTATGAGTGCCCAAGCCTTTGCAACTTACTCTTTAAATGATAAAATTTCAATAGCACAATTTGGAATTATCATGTCTGGTTTCGTTTCAATATTTGCTGGATACATAATTCAACGTTCAGGAAAAGATAAAATTGATAAAGTTCTTCCACCAACTGTAACGGGAAGTATAGCTATGATAATTGGATTGTCACTTGCTGCAAATGCTATGACAAATGCTGCAGCATACCCTGCAGCTGTGGCAACAAATCAAGTTGTATTGGCAGGAAGCATGGCATGGATTATTGCAATTGTAACTTTGATTTCAACCATATTGTATTCAGTTTATTTGAAGGGTTCATTGAGCCAGCTGCCAATATTGTTTGGGTTATTAACAGGTTATATTGTGGCCTTAATTATTGGAAAAGCAACTGGAATTCCTTTTGTAACTTTTGATACTATTCAATCTTCAGGAATACTTACTCTTCCTACATTTACATTTCCTAAACCTTCATTAACCGCGGTGATTGCAATAATGCCTATAGCAATAGCAACTATTCCCGAATCTACTGCACATGTTTATCAATTAGACATTTACGTTAATGATTTGGCTAGAAAGAAGGGCGTTACTAAAAAATATGACATTGAAAGCAAGCTTGGTTTAAATTTAATAGGTGATGGACTTGGAGATATAATTTCAGGTTTTATTGGTGGACCAGCTGGTACAAACTATGGAGAAAATATAAGCGCAATGGCAATTTCAAAAAACTTCTCAATTTATGTACTTATGCTAGCGGCTGTATTTACAATGATAATTGCTTGTTTTACACCTTTAATAAATATAATCTATTCAATTCCAACATGTGTAATAGGTGGATTGTCTATTTATCTATTTGGTGTTATAGCAGCTCAAGGTATTACAATAATGATGGACAGAAAAGTTGACATGTTCAATTCTAAAAACTTGGCTGTAATAGCTGTAATATTAGTAGTTGGACTTGGAGGAAGTTTCGGCTTTTCAGGTGGAATGATCCCTATGTTTGGTATTGAGATACCTGCAATAGCAACAGCTGCTATTGTTGGAATAGTATTGAATTTAATGCTTTCTATAGGAGATAAATAGTTTACAAATTATTAATAAATATTATGAGGAGATTGATGGTGCTTTGCACTAATTAATCTCCTCTTTTATTACAATTCATTCATAAAATTAAAATACATATAATACTTTAGTAAAAAACAGAAATTTATTTTAAATATTTTACTAGACAAAATATGTAATTAGTAATATAATATGGCTATGATTACGTTTTCTATAATCATTTAAAGCAAGGAGGGTTGAAAAAAATCAATAATTTAATGGATTGCTATCACGATATCAACAGGTATAACTATTATAAGAAATATAATATTGTAATTGTAAGATGGGGGTGTTGCGTTCATGTGACTTGGTAAACGTTTGTAATAATAATTGAATTTTACCCAGAAATAATACTAGTTAATGATTTCAAAGATTTTTTAGGTATATTATAAAATAGAAGGGAAGGTGTAATAATGGAAAATGAAAATAAAAGAGGTCAATGGGGTAGTAACTTTGGCTTTTTAATGGCAGCTGTTGGTTCAGCTGTTGGCTTAGGTAATATATGGGGATTTCCATATAAAATGGGCGCAAACGGAGGCTTTGCTTTTCTAATAGTTTACTTAGTTTTAGTTATCTTTGTTGGTTTTGCAATTATGTTAGGTGAGATTGCACTAGGTCGAAAGACAGGTCTAGGTGTTGTTGGTACTTATAGGCTGTTAAATAAAAAATTTGCGTGGGTAGGCTGGTTGGGCTTTTTATCTGGCTTCTTGATTTTAGGCTTCTACAGTGTACTTGGCGGTTACACACTTCGTTATGCATTTGGATTTTTAATGGAGCTGTTTAGTAAAGGCGCCGGCTTTGGAGGAATGGGAAGTGGAGAGTTCTTTGGTTCCTTTATAATCAATGGTGGTCAGAATGTTTTATTCCATGCAATATTTATGGGTCTGACAATAACCATAGTTATGGGCGGAATTTCAAGCGGTATCGAAAAATTTACTAAAGTTGCTATGCCAGCACTGCTGGTAATGTTGGTAATTGTAATAATTAGAAGTCTTACACTAGAAGGCGCATCTACAGGTGTTGCGTTCATGTTTGCTCCTAACTTTGATGCTTTTGGTGAGATAGGTTTCATGAAAGTTTTAAAGACTGCAGCAGGGCAGATGTTCTTCTCACTTTCCCTTGGTATGGGCTGTATGATAACTTACGGATCTTACCTTAGCAAGCAAGAAAATCTTGAGAAAAATGCTATGATTATTCCTATTGCAGACACAGTTTTTGCTTTATTAGCAGGTCTTGCTGTTATGCCAGCCGTTGGAGCATTCATGTCCCAAGGCGTTGAAGGCATTTCATTTGGAGCTGGCCCTGGACTTTTATTTGTAACTTTACATCAGGTATTTAGCGTTGGAATGGGCGGAGTCATAGGTGATATATTTGGATTTGTATTCTATTTCCTTGTTTTCATTGCAGCTGTAACTTCATCTATTTCTCTTCTAGAAGTATGTACCGCATTCTTTATTGATAATCGAGTTGGAAAAGGCCAAAGCGCAAATCGTAGAATGGTTACTATTCTTACTGGACTTGCAGTTTTCGTTGTTGGTATTCCAGTATGTTTAGATGGACTTGGTTCAGGAGTAGCTGGCGGAGCTACAATTGATATACCAGCAGTTATGTTTGGTATGTCTGAGGTTCGTGTGGCATTTGACTGTTGGTTAGACTTCTATGACATGATTGCTGAAGGCGTTTTCATGCCACTTGGTGCTATCTTAATGTCTGTATTAATTGGTTGGGTGTTAAAGACGAAGGTTATCAAAGAAGAAGTAGAAGCATCTCCAGGAATCCAGATGAAAGCCTATGCTTTTTGGGATATCTGCTTTAGATTCATTGTTCCTATTGGAATTTGCTTCGTATTAATGGGTCAAATTGATGACTTCTTTGGACTTGGAATTTTTTAGTAATAATTTATGTCAAATTAAAACCACCGACTTTAGTCGGTGGTTTTTTATTAACCATAAAGAATAAATTTAAGTTTGGATTTTTAACTTTCAACTATTAATTGGTTTCCAACAAAATCAACTTTCAAATTTGTATTAGGTGCTATATCTTTTGAAATTATTAACCTTGCAATAAGGGTTTCAACATTTCTTTGAATGAACCGCTTTAACGGTCTTGCTCCATAAATTGGGTCATAACCTTGGTCAACAATGTAAGATTTTGCCCTTTCAGTTACTGAAATAGTAAGTTGTTTATCTTTTAATCTTGTTTGCAAATCCTTAAACATTAATCCAATAATTGAAGAAATTTCTGTTTTATTTAAAGGTTTATAGAATACTATTTCATCTAGTCTATTTAAAAATTCAGGTCTGAATTGATGCTTAAGCAGATTATTTACTTCACTCTTAGCTTCCTCTGATATTTCACCATCTTTTATACCTTCTAAAATATAATTAGAGCCAATGTTTGAAGTTAAAATTATTATAGTATTCTTAAAATCAACGGTCTTTCCTTGAGAGTCGGTGATGCGACCATCGTCAAGAACTTGAAGCAATATGTTGAAAACATCTGGGTGTGCTTTTTCAACTTCATCAAAAAGTACCACAGAATATGGTTTTCTTCTTACAGCTTCAGTAAGCTGACCACCTTCCTCATAACCTACATATCCTGGAGGAGCACCTATTAGTCTTGAAACTGAAAATTTTTCCATATACTCGCTCATATCAATACGAATAATATTTTTTTCATCATCAAACAAGGATGCCGCTAAAGCTTTTGCAAGTTCTGTTTTTCCAACTCCTGTTGGACCTAAAAATAAGAATGAACCAATAGGTCTATTTGGATCTTGAATTCCTGCCCTTGAGCGCATTATGGCTTGGGTTACTTTTTCAACTGCTTCATCTTGTCCTATAACTCTTTCGTGTAGGATATCTTCAAGTCTTAACAGCTTTTCTCTTTCACCTTCCATGAGTCTTGATACTGGTATACCTGTCCAATTTCCAACGATTCTAGCTATTTCTTCTTCAGTAACTCGGTCTCTAAGTAAAGTTGTTTTACCCTGTGCTTTTTCAGCAATTCGCTCTTCTTCCACCAAAGATTTTTGGAGTGAAGGGAGCTTACCATATTTTAATTCAGCAGCTTTATTTAAATCATAGTTCCTTTCAGCTTTTTCAATTTCTGCACTGACACGTTCTATTTCTTCCCTTAAACCTTGCACTTTAGAAATAGCATCCTTTTCATTTTCCCATTTTGCCTTCATTTCTTTGAAGAGAGCTCTCATATCTCCCAATTCCTTTTGTATTTCTTTAAGATGTTCTGCTGAAATTTTGTCATGCTCTTTCTTTAAGGCTGCTTCTTCAATTTCATGTTGCATAATTTTACGTGAAATTTCATCTAATTCAGAAGGCATTGAATCCATTTCTGTACGAATCATAGCGCATGCTTCATCTATTAGATCAATAGCTTTGTCTGGGAGAAATCGGTCTGTTATATATCTATTAGATAGAATTGCTGCAGCTATAAGAGCCTGGTCTTGAATTTTCACACCGTGGAAAACTTCATATCTTTCTTTTAAGCCTCTTAAAATGGAAATAGTGTCTTCTACTGTAGGCTCATTGACTAACACGGGTTGAAAACGTCTTTCAAGAGCTGCATCCTTTTCTATATATTGACGATATTCATTTAATGTAGTTGCTCCAATACAATGTAATTCACCTCTAGCAAGCATTGGTTTAAGCATATTTCCTGCATCCATAGCTCCTTCCGTTTTACCAGCTCCTACTATGGTATGAAGTTCATCAATAAATAGAATGATTTTACCTTCGCTTTTTTTAACTTCTTCTAAAACTGCCTTAAGTCTCTCTTCAAATTCACCTCTGAATTTTGCTCCTGCTACTAAAGAACTCATATCTAAAGAAAATATTTTTCTCTCCTTCAAATTGTTTGGTACATCGCCCCTAACTATACGCATGGCTAGACCTTCTGCAATGGCAGTCTTACCTACACCAGGCTCCCCAATAAGAACAGGATTGTTTTTAGTTTTTCTTGATAGAATTCTTATTACATTTCTAATTTCAGAATCCCGTCCTATAACAGGGTCAAGCTTATTATTCTTTGCCAGTTCAACTAAATCTGAACCATATTTCAAAAGAACATCATATGTAGATTCTGGTGAATCTGTTGTTACTCTTGTATTTCCTCTCACTGAAGAAAGGGCGTTTAAAAACTTATCTAAAGAAAGTCCAAATTCATTGTATAATTGTTTAAGATTTTGTTTTGGCATATTAATCATGGCAATCATAATATGCTCTACAGAAACAAAATCATCCTTCATTCTTTCTGCTTGATTTTCTGATTCAACCAATACTTTATCTAAATCTGGTGCAATATAAATTTTACCGCTTTCACGCCCTGGGCCCGTAACCCTAGGCATTCCGTCAATAATTTGTTTTAATTGACTGTGAAACTTATTCTGATCAATGTTCATTTTAGTTAAAAGTTGGCCTATAAGACCACCCTCTTGGCTTATTAGAGCATACAATAAATGCTCCTGCTCAATTTGCATGTGAGAGTGTTCAATTGCCTTATTATGTGCATCTTGAATTGCCTCTAGAGATTTTTGCGTAAATTTTTGCGCATTCATATGTTTCCTCCTATTAATTGATTTACTAAATTATCTTAATTATACTACTATATTATTAATTGAGTATTAATTTTAAATTAAAATTTTGAAAATCCAAAACCATAAACTTCCTGTACATTTCTTACAATCATAAATACATTCTGGTCAATATTTTTTAGTTCTTTTTTGAGAACAAAATATTCTTTTCGTTCAAGTATTGTAACAATTACATCTTTAACTTCATTGGTATATCCACCCTCTGCTTTGTATACCGTAACTCCTCTATCCAACTTTGAAAATATGTATTTCTTAATTTCTTCAGGTTTATTAGAAATTATCACAACTTCATTTTTAACAGAAAAACCGTCAATAAAGTAGTTTACTATAACACCATTTAAAAACCATCCAAAAGCTCCAACTACGCCAGTTTGTATGCCATAAGTGAAGAATGCTGAAATTACAACAATTATGTCAGCGGACATTAAACCTTTACCTATATCCATATTGAAATATTTGTTTAAAATTTTTGCTATAATATCAGTGCCTCCAGTAGAAGCATTCTGATTAAATACAATAGAAAGACCCATGGCGGAAATTACTATTCCGCATATTAAATTCAATAATATTTCATCTGTAACAGGATTAATTGCAGGGTACACAGTCTCCATCACATACAACGATAAAGAAAGAAAAAATACGGAAAAAATTGTTTTTCCTCCAAATTCACGCCCTAATAATATAAAACCTACAATCAATAATATAATGTTTAATATGAAGTTAATAAAAGATATAGGTATTGCTATGTAATTTGTAAGTACAATGGAAAGTCCTGAAACACCACCTGCTGCTAGATTTTCTGGAACCATGAAATAATAAAAACCAAATGCCACAATAAAAGTTCCAATGGCAATAAAAAAATATTCTTTAAAAATTTGCTTATGCTTATTTATCATATTAGTTGCTCTCCTAGATTAATGTTATTTATATTCTATATCATTGCTATATATTTATCAAGTTTAAAAATAAAAAATCATTATTTAAATAGCGTAAATTTAAGTATACTATAGTATACCATATCTATAATAGTATAAATTACGATTAATTAAGTTAAATCACGTAAAATCAATAAATAGCATCAATATTTCAATTTGAAGTAAGTTATTAATAGTGATATACTTCTATATGTATGTAAAATTTAGACAAGGGGTGATTTATTGAAAGATATAATTAATCAAATTATTCAAATTGACAGTCTAGCTGACGAGAACAAGAAAAAAAATGTTGATTTATTAGCTGCTAGGAAGAAGGATTACACAAGAGAACTTTCTACTTATAAAAATGAAAAAATTTCAATAGCAAAAAAAAATGCAGAATTAATTAATCAAAGCATTCAAGCTGACCTTTCAAAACAAGAAAGCAATAACAGTAGTAAGCTTAAAAATTTAAGTATTGAAATGGAAAAGAAATACTTACAAGTTGAAAAGGATGCTATTCAAAAGGTATTTAACAAATTATTTGTACTGGAGGGGTAATATGAACCCTTATATAGCTTATGAAGCTGTAAATACTAAGATAATATCTAAAAGGGGACACCTTTTAGACCAAGAACAATGGAAACAAATATTGGGTTTTACAACTATAGACCAACTTGTTGATTTTTTAAAGAATAATTCTGAAATTCTTGATGAATTAAAGGATGACAATGTCCACAGACAAGATTTAGAAGCTGTATTGAATAAATTCAAAACTCATGAAATTGAAAATTTAATTCATTATGTTTCTGGTCCATATAAGAGCTTTGTTAAAACAATTCTTTTGCAAAGTGAAATTACTGATTTAAGCGTTATTCTTAGAAAAATTGCAAGAAAAGAAAGTTTAATTGGTATTCAAGATGATTTTGTACACTCTGAAAAATATTCTAATTTACCTTATGATAAGCTTTTGTCTTCAAACAGTGTAGTTCAATTTACAGAAAATTTAAAAGATACTCCGTATTTTAATGAACTAAGAAATTTAACTAATGAAGATGCTATAAAACGTGAATTTCATATAGAAATGAAATTGCAACTTATTTATTATAATGATTTGCTTTCCAAAGCAGAAAATTTAGAAAAATCAGATATGATAACAGCGAAGGAAATAATTGGATATAAAGTAGACCTTGAAAATGTACAATGGATTTATAGGGCAACTAGTTATTACGAAATTTCACCAGAAGAAATTTTAAACTATTGTTTGATGGGTGGTAGAAAAATAAATTATAACCAATTAAAAAAATTGTGCTATACAAAGTCTAAAGAAGAATTTATGAAGTTAGCAAACTCGTATTTAAGATTTGATTTTTTTGAAGATGTAAACAGTGAAAATAATATTTTATCAATTGACAAGTACATGTTCAATTATCTTAAAAACACTAAGTTTGATGGCATTGGTTCTGTAATAGCATATGTATCATTGGTAGGTATTATAATTGATGCTTTGACTACCGTTACTGAAGGAATTAAATACCATATTCCAAAAGAAAAAATTAAAGAATATTTGGCAATTAAGATATGAAAGCGGAGGAAATAGATAGTGGCTATTGAAAAAATGACTCTTTTACAAATAGTTGGTTCTTTAGACGAAATGCATTCTATTTTAAAAGAGCTTGTAATGTGTGAAAATGTACATTTAAATTTAGAAAGCAGTAGTGCCTATAGCAATAACTACTTAGTACATGAATACGAATCAAGCGTTTCAGTCACTCACACTTTTGAGTTAGCAGACTATGATTTAATTCAAAACGAATGTAGAACCTGCCTACCTATGATAGAAGATTTGTGCAGAGGATTAGATATAGAGTTGAAATTAGATAATAAATTTCTAATTGAAGGCAACTATAGTTATAGTGATGCACAACATGATTTGAACAAAATTAATTCTTCGGTTGGTTTGAAGGCTGAACAAATTAGAAACAAAAAAGATAATATTGCAGAACTTTTGAATTTCAAAGAGAAACTTAGCTGTTTGTTTGATCAAAATATTGGTTTGGAAAAGTTGTCTAATTTAGATTATTTTGATTTTGTTATAGGTACATTATCAAGAGAAAATCAAGTTCGTATAAAGAAAAACTATGAAAATTTAAGTGCAATAGTATTGAAAATTGGTTTAATAAAATCATCTTCTGAGGATATGTATCTAATTATTTATCCGAAAAAATACAGAGAAGAAACAAGCAATTTCCTAAAATCACTTAGTTGGAATGAATTACAAATTCCTAAAGATTTAAGCGGAAACACTACTCAAATGGTTTCTCAAATTGATGAAAAAGTAGATGTGCTTAAAAATGAAATTAACGAATTATCTGACACCCTTGTGCTAGATAAGGAAGAAAACAAATACTTACTTAATAGAATATTCAATGTTTTAAAACTTGAAGAAAAAATAATAGAGTTGAGTAAACAAGTTGACGTTGGTGATAATTTATTTATTTTTAACGTATGGGTACAAGATAAAGATAAAGAAAGCGTTGAAGAATCATTAGGGGCAGTTACAAATAAATTTATGGTAACAGCAAAGACTCCTGAAGAATTGGGTAGTCAAATAAAGCCTCCTACTAAATTAAAAAACAATTGGTTTACACAACCTTTTGAAATGATTGTTAAAATGTATGGTCTGCCATCATATCACGAAATTGATCCAACATCTTTTTTAGCTGTAACATTTTGTTTAATGTTTGGTATAATGTTTGGTGATATAGGACAAGGCTTAGTTTATTTCTTAGCAGGTATGTTCCTTAAGAAGAAAATAGGAATGGCTGGGGATTTAGTTATGCGCCTTGGTGGAAGTTCAATTATATTTGGTTTTGTTTATGGAAGTTTATTTGGACTTGAACAAGCAGAGTTACCTTGGTTGCCAAGTTTAGTAGGCAAGGTATTAGACCCTAAAAGCATTCCTTATATATTGTTAACAGGAGTTGTTGTTGGTATAGTAGTATTGACTATATCTTATATTTTAGGGATAATTAACTCTTTAAGAAGAGGCGATGTTGAAGAAGGCTTCTTTGGAAAAAATGGAGTTGTTGGTTATTTGTTTTTTATGAGCATGATTATGACAGTGGTAGCTATAACAAAAATAATCAATTTGCCTGTAATAGTTCCAATATTGTCAATGTTGTTTTGTTTAGTTATTATGGTATTTAAGGAACCATTTTCTAATTTAGTATTAAAGAAGCAGCCATTAATTCATGGTGATGCAGGTTCTTATTTTACAGAAAGTATTTTCGAATGCGTTGAAACGATTCTGAATGCCTTAAGCAATGGAATTTCTTTCATACGTGTGGGCGCATTTGCATTAAACCATGCAGGATTATTTTTAGCATTTTTGGTTATGTCTGAGTTGACATCAAACATTGTTTTAAAAATATTAATACTGCTTATTGGTAATGTTTTAATTTTAACTCTTGAGGGCCTAATCGTATTCATCCAAGGTCTTCGTTTACAATACTATGAAATGTTTAGTAAATATTTCACTGGAGATGGAACTGAATTTAACATAGTTAAATTAAGTCGTTAAACAACAAACACAACAAAAAAATAATTATAATTCTAAAGGAGAGAAAAAAATGCAATTTGTATCAATATTTTTAGCAGCAGCAATATCAGTAGGAACAATTATATATGGTTTTAA
>JBGUET010000030.1:0-13528 GCA_041821225.1 Sedimentibacter sp. | reverse complement strand
TATTATTCCAGTTATAACAATTATTTTTATTGGGTCACACTTGTATTTTCTAAGTACATATACCCCAATTGCAACTATAATAATTGAAATTACATTAATGTCGCTCATTTTTATTGTAAGCAAGGAAATATTTTCAGTTTTAAATATTGCCAAAATAAGTATTGACAGGCCCGCTGAAGCAATAAGAGACACTACCGCCGGTCTTAATCCCTTTAACACACCTTGTATTACTGAAAGATTTTTATATTTAAAATAAAAATAAGCCAATGTTAACACTATTATGCATGATGGAGTTACACATCCAACAGTTGCAATTATAGCTCCCGGTAGGCCTGCAACCTTCGTGCCTACAAATGTAGAGGCGTTGAGAGCAATAGGACCAGGGGTCATTTGTGAAATTGTCAATAGGTCAGCAAACTCTCCCAGACTCAGCCACTTATGGACTTCTAAAACCTGATTTTCTATTAGAGGCAAGGCCGCATACCCACCCCCAATGCTAAATAATCCTATTTGAAAAAAACTCCAGAATATATCTAAGTATATCATAGCTGTTTCCTGTCCTTTTTTAGTATTTGATAATAAAATGCTCCAAAAGCGCCACACAAAATTATTATTAAAGCAGCGTTTACGTTAAATACGACAGCAGCTATAAATGAAACCAGCATTATCATAACAGATATTTTACTTTTGCTTTTTAAAATATCTTTAACCATTTTGATTATTACATCTATTATTACTGCAGCAACACCTGCACGCATGCCAAGTAGCAATGCATTTACTATTCTATTTGATTTAAACTCTTCATAAAACTGTGCAATAACTGTAATGATTATTAATGGCGGTAAAACTGTTCCCAATATGGTAACTAATGACCCTAAAACTCCTGCTAATCTATAGCCAACCATAATTGATGTGTTAACTGCTATAGGTCCTGGAGCTGATTGAGCTATAGCAATTAAATTCAACATTTCTTCTTCATCTATCCACTTAAGTTCCTCTACAAATTTCTTCCTCATTAGGGGGACAATAACATATCCACCTCCAATTGTAAAAGCGCTTAAAGAAAAAGTTGAATAAAATAACTTTAAGTAAAATTTCATGTCTTTTTTCATTTTAATTTCCTTTACTAATTTATAATTTTAATTTGATTTATAAAAAGAAACGTCCCTGCTTTAACAATTCAATCACAGAGAACCGTCCCCGTTGTACTACATAAGTGGTGAGAAAACATTCAATACTGTTCTTCCTAATTTAATGTACCACTTCACGCTTTGACATTCCTCTAAGGTTATATGCTTGCATTTACTTATTGTATGTAAAACATCCTCTTTGATTTTTAAAATACTTTTAGTCTTGTACATCCACACTCCACATTCAAAGTGCAAGTACAGGCTTCGATAGTCTAAATTAATTGTACCAACCACAGCATATTTATCGTCTACAACAAATGTCTTTGCATGAATAAAACCTGGTAAGTATTCGTATACAGAAACCCCTGCTTCGCACAACTCTTCATAGTTAGACCTTGTAACCGCATGCACATACCACTTATCAGGAATATATGGTGTTACAATTTTAATATCCACACCTCTTTTGGCAGCCATTCTTAAAGCCGACATCATGTTATTGTCAGCTATAAGATATGGAGTTTCAACATAGACATATGATTCAGCCTGATTGATTAAGTTCATATAAACAGCCTCACTCACTGGCTCAGCATCTACTGGACTATCATTGAATGGTTGAACATAGCCGTCACCGATGAATTTTCCTTTGCAATTAAATGAAGGTTTGAATAAATCAAAATTCATATCTGTTTTTCTCAAATAGTTCCACATGGTTAAAAACATTACTGTAAAACTCCATACTGCCTCTCCTTTCAAAGCAATACCAGAGTCTTTCCAATGACCGAATCTTTCAATTTCATTAATGTATTCATCTGCTATATTCATTCCACCAGTATAAGCAATACAACCATCAATTACAATAATTTTTCTATGGTCTCTATTATTTAAGCGAATTGACAACACTGGCCTGATTGGATTGAAAACACAGCATTTGATTCCCATGGATTCTAACTCCTTGTCATAACCATATGGTAATTTAAACAAACATCCCACATCATCATAAATAACTCGAACATCCACTCCCATTTTAGCTTTTTCTTTTAATATATCTAAAATTCCATTCCACATCTTTCCTTCTTGTACTATAAAAAATTCAAAGAAAATATAGCGTTCTGCCTTTTTAAGTTCAAATAATAAGTGCTCATATAATTTTTCACCAGGAGTGAGATATTCTGATGATGTGTTAGAATACACAGGGCAATAAGAGTATCTTTCTATGTATTTTGATTGATTTCCAGCTAAAACACTGTCATTGTTAAGATTTAATATTTCAGCTTTAGTCTCACTTAACACCTGTTGTGTTTCAAATGTAATTGCCTGCATTTTAATCTTAGTTTTTTTACTTAGTCCAATACCCCCAAGGAGTATGTAAAATAGTCCTCCAAAAATTGGAAAAGTCAATATTGGAATAATCCAAGCTATTTTATAAACAGGATTACTCCTTCCCTTTACAATATGTAGAACCACTGCCACACTTAAAAAAGTAAAGATAACATCAAAAATGACAAAATAATTACTAAACCTCCAAATTATAATGCCTAATGTTGAAATTTGAAAAAGAAAAGCTACTCCAACTAGAAATACTCTATTATAAAACAAACTAATTATTTTTTGCATATCTACCTCAATTTTTATACTCTATAATTAACAACATGATTATTGTATCAAATATTCACATATAAGTAAACAAAAAGGACGCACAACTTGCATATTCAACAATAAAAAAAATATAAAATTTAGCATTTTATATTTGCGAAAGATGTTTATCAATAATAAATTCCTATAAATACAAAATTTTGCAAATTCTTCACGGCACTAATTGTATATTTGTTTTGGTTGTATTCTTGCTTTTTTGTAAATATTGATATGAAATATCAATATTTACTACTAGGTATGCCACGATTAATTCTAATATCTTATTGACAATCTCGTTTAAAAGAAATATAATTAATGTAAAAGGTCAGCTAAGGATGAAACAATATGAATAGTAGTGAGTATTTAGACAAATTAAAGATCAGCTTAACAAGATACTTTGATATGGAGTTAGACAAAACGATTGGCGGAAAAAGGTTTTCTTTATACGGTAGGTACTACACCAGGAATGCTAAGTATTTCGCATCAAGAAAAATCGAAATATATTCATTTATAGTAAATGAGTATGTCCTTTATAACAACTGTAACCACGTAGATGCAAATTATATCAATGAGTTAAAAGATTATATTGAAATTTATGTTGATGATATAGTTATGCAAGATAAAGAAAGCATGTCAAGTGGCATAACTTTTCTTATTTCCACAGAGGAAAGCGTGAATAAGGATACACTAAAAGCAGTTAAGAATTTTAAGTTTTATAAATCTTATAGCCTGGGTTTTAAAGGTTGGGTCAACGTTAAGATAATACTAGTTGATTTAAAAACCAATAAAGCCTATTCCAACGCTTTAGGAAGGAGGGACAAAAAAGGATTTATATTACTAAAATAATTATATATTAAAAGGAGGAAACAAATGAATTCATTAGTACTAATTTTGTCAGTCATTATTTTATTTATTATTGCCTATACAACTTATGGTTCTTACCTTTGCAAAACTTGGGGTATTGATCCTAAAAGACCAACACCTGCTCATACAAGAGCAGACGGCGTTGATTATTGCCCAGCTAAGGCACCAGTTTTACTTGGACATCATTTTGCTTCTATAGCAGGTGCAGGACCTGTCGTTGGACCTATCCAAGCAGCAGTTTTCGGATGGTTACCAGTTATGTTATGGATTGTAGTCGGATCTATCTTCATAGGTGGTGTTCATGATATGGGTGCTTTATTTGCATCAGTAAGAAATGATGGTAAATCATTAGGCGAAGTTATTCACGTTACAATGGGAGACACAGGAAGAAAATTATTTTCTTGGTTTGCTTGGTTAACACTTATATTAGTAATAGCAGCATTTACAGCTATATGCGCTGGTTTATTCGTATCAACTCCAGCTGCAGGTTCAACTTCAATATTATTTATTATTTTAGCAATTGCATTTGGTTTCTTTGTTTATAGAAAAGGTGCAGGACTTCTTGTAAGTACAGTTATTGGAGTTGCATTATTGTTTGCTTGTATTTGGCTTGGAATGGCATTCCCATTCACTACTGGTCTTACTATGGGTGGTTGGGTAATAATATTGGTAATTTATATAACTGTAGCATCTATCGTACCAGTTTGGATACTTCTTCAACCTAGAGATTATTTGAACTCATTCTTATTATATGCTATGATTCTAGGTGCTGTTGTTGGTTTAGTTATTCTTCACCCAACAATAGAAGCTAAAGCATTTGTAGCTTTTAACACTGGTAACATGAATTATTTATTCCCAATGTTGTTTGTAACAGTTGCTTGTGGTGCTATATCAGGATTCCATGCTCTTGTTGGTTCAGGAACAACATCAAAACAAATTGACAATGAAAAAGATATCAAAATAATAGGTTACGGCGCTATGTTAATAGAAGGTGTACTTGCTACTATCGCTATTATAACTGCAACTTATATTTCAACACCAGAGCTTGGTGAATTATTAAAAGCTGGTGGACCTATGAACGTATTTGCAACTGGAAGTGGTACTTTCATGGCTGCATTCGGACTTCCATTTGCAACAGGTAAAGTATTTACATCTCTTGCAATATCAGCTTTTGCTTTAACATCTTTGGATACTGCTACAAGACTTGGAAGATTTATATTCCAAGAAATGTTTGACAATAGAAAATCAGCAGATGATAAATTAAATATTGCAGCTAATAAATATGTTTCAACTTTTATTACAGCAGGACTTGGTGGATTGCTTGCAGTTATGGGTTATGCTAAAGTTTGGCCAATATTCGGTTCTGCAAATCAGTTACTAGCTGCTTTAGCACTTCTTACATTGGCAGCATATTTAAAGAAAAATGGAAAGAGCAACAAAGTTGCAGTTATTCCAACAATATTTATGTTTACAGTTACATTTACAGCATTGATTTTGCTAATTATACAAAAATCTGCAGATTTTGCAACTAACTGGCTGTTAGTAGTAATCGCTATAGTTCTTCTAATATTAGGAATTATACTTGCAAAATTCGGATATACAACATTGTCTAAACCTGAAGAAAAAATTAAAGCATAGTTTTTGACAATATAAAAAAGAGCTAACAATATTGTGTTAGCTCTTTTTTCATAGGAGGTGTTAAAATGGATAAAGAGAAAGTAAAAGAGTTCTTAGATAATTTTAAACTTTTTTTTCAGGGAGCTACTGATTTTAACAGAAAATCTCAATCTCTGCTCTTAAAAGAATCCCATAATGAAATGGACGATTTTATTCTTCTGTGTTTTGGAGATATGTTGGGCATTCCAATACCTACAAGTTATTATTCCCTAGAGTTACTTCCCTTAATTGCAGAAGATTTGGAAGGGTGGCAAACCAGAACTCTTGGCAGATTTTCTATTTGGGGAGAAAAATGGGGAGATTATGATTTAGATGCATAAGGAGGAAAATTATGAATAAGATAACATTTTTTGGTGGTAAAGGGGGAGTTGGCAAAACTACTTGCAGTGCTTCATATGCTGTATTCTTGGCAAGAAGTGGATTAAAAACACTTCTCGTTTCCACAGACCCAGCTCACTCAACTTCAGATATTTTTGAAATAAAAATAGAAGATAAAATAACAAATATTCGTCCTAATTTGGATGCCATAGAAATAAGCGGTGAAAAAGAAAGCAAAATTTATATGGATACGGTGAAAGTTAGCCTTAAGAATATTGTAAGCCCTGTTATTGTACAAGAAATAAATAAGCAAATAGATGCAGCGGCCATATCTCCTGGAACAGAAGAAGCAGCACTATTTGACAAAATGATAGAGATAATAACTGAAAAAGGCGAAGAATATGACCGTATCGTTTTTGATACAGCTCCAACTGGACACACTGTAAGACTTCTTACATTACCAGAACTCTTAGGGGCTTGGCTTGATACCCTAATTAAAAAGAGAAGCAAATCCGTCACCTTAATGTCCATGGCTAATCATCATGGAAAGACAGATAAGGAAGAAATAGAAAATGATGCAGTAATTAAAATACTGAAAAAAAGATATGACAAAATCATGAAAGCAAAAAAAATTATGATGGAAGATAAGCTTTTATCATTTATATTTGTAATAAATGCTGAAAAACTACCTATAGATGAAACAGCCAAGGCTATAAAGATTTTAGAAAAATACAATATATTAGTTGGAGGTCTCATCGTTAATAAAATACTTCCAGAAAATATGAAAGATGATTTTTGGAAGAGTAAAAAAGAACAAGAAAAGAAATATTTAGACATAATAGCAGAAACATTTAAAGACAAAAAAATATATAAACTTCCATTGCTTCAAGAGGATATGAAAGCAAATACCATTGAAATTATTGCAGATAAATTTGCGGAAATTAATTAAAAGCTCAAAAAAACACCACTCAGCTATTCTTTAGAAGAATTTAATTGAGTGGTGTTTTTTTTAATATAAAATCACACTTTAATTCTAACGATACATTATTCTACGCTTGAAAATTTACTCAAGCCAAAGGAAAGAACAAAACCCATAATTAAAATTAAACAGTTAAGCATATATACCAAATTAAACTCAAAGCCTGGAAATATGGAAACTATTGAACCAAGGACAAGCCCTAGAATTGTATAGTATATAAAACCATATGCCTTATGAAACAGCATGGATATTAGTTTTGCAAATAATAAAACACTTGCTCCAAATCCTATACATAAATAAAAAATTATTGATATTTGTATGTTTGAAATTGCTCCAATAACAAATTCATAGACTCCTAAATACATTAATATTAACGAAGCGCTTATACCAGGGATTATTGTTCCAAAACCAATAATTCCTCCATATAATATAGTAAATATTGGGCCTGTCTGCGCCGCTTTAATAACATTTGCTGAATTATTGCCCAGAACCGTAACAAGCAAAGTTAAAACTAATGATATACTAAAGGGTATAAGATACTTGTGTTTGTAACCATGGCTGTTTGCTTGCTTCACAACTGATGGAAACGTACCAAGCATAAGCCCAACAAATGCATATCTAACTTCTATTTCATAATACTGAAATAAATATTCAATTAATCTGCTAAACACAAGGATTCCCACTGCAACGCCAATTCCCACAGGAATGAAAAACAGAAAGTTTTCCTTAAAGTCTTTGGTTATATGGGCTATAAAATTAGTTATTTTGTCATACAAGCCAAATATAACCGCTATAGCCCCTCCGCTCACTCCTGGAGCAATGGCTCCTGCCCCCATAATCAAACCTTTTAGAAATCTGTATACAAAACTCATTCCCCACACCTCTAGTCAAATTTTACCATCCTACTAAATTATATAGAGAATAAGTAATTATATCAACAAAAATATTTTCATACCCTGTAGATGAACATTTCAATTTAGCAATTTCCTTCATAAACATACCGAAGTGACTCCCGAGCAATATCAGCTAAATAATATACCTTGTTAACATCTGTGGAAGTTTTATTCTTCATTTCATAGCATGGGAAAAACCTGGACAAATGAAGTGGAATACGTGGATTGATTGAAGCAATAAATTTCGATATATTTCGAATTTCTTCTTCACTGTCATTTTCATCAGGAATTATTAAAGTAGTTACTTCTACATGACTGAATTCTGCAGCTAATGCAATGAATTGTTTTACTGTCTCTAAATTTCCACCTATTCTTCCATAAAACTCTTCAGTAAAGCCTTTAAGATCAATGTTGAAAGCATCAATTAATGGTAAAAGGTCTCTTATAATTTCCTTACAAAAGCAACCATTTGTTACAACTACATTTTTCAAATTGTTTTCTCTTGCCAACAAGGCACAGTCCGTCACATATTCATATCCTACAAATGGCTCATTGTAAGTGTATGCTATTCCAATATTTCCTCTTGGAATTAAATCAATTGCAGCATGAATTAAATCTTCCGGTTTTACAAAACGTCCACTTGCAGTTTCCTTTGATGCAAAAGAAATTTCATTATTTTGACAAAATGGACATTTTAAATTGCATCCAAAACTACCCACAGACAATATTTTTTTACCAGGATAAAAATTTCTGAGAGGCTTTTTTTCTATGGGATCAAGTGCAATGCTAGTAAGAATACCATAATTAATTGATACTATATGCCCTTTTTCATTGCTTCTTGCCTTGCATAATCCAATTTGACCGTCACTTAAATTACAATGATGAGGACATAAATTGCAAACTACTTTGCTCACTTGTGTCTCACCACCTCAAATCTTTCCATTGTATAATGTTCACTTGGTAGGATTCCTGCTTTTTTAAGAGCAATTGAAACTTGCTCTTCAGGGGTGTTTACACCCTCAAGATTTGGAAGCAAAAGCCCTCTTCTACTTCCTTTTTCAACAATAACACCATATCTTACTGCATCTAATTCATTTATTGAATCAATACCCTCTGCATCTCCTAGAACATCCACGCTGTAAATAATATGGGAAAGTTCATTCTCCTTTACAGGATAAAAGCGAGGATCATACGCCCCGGCACTTATTGCATTTTGTATAATTTCATCGGCGATACATTCTGTAGTAGGTAGTATTGTTCCTATGCAGCCTCTAAGCTGTCCGTCAATTTTTAATGATACAAATACCCCTCTTCGATTATTCAGAAGTTCACAGTCCAAATCCAAAGTTTTTTCTATCTTTTTATGATTTACAACAAAACTTTCAAGGGACTGCCGAGCAAGCCTAACAAATGCATCTTCCTCATTTTTTAATGAATCAATGCGCATTTGTTCGTTTGTTTTATATATTTCACCAAAACATCTTGTTTCATCATTTGTAATTACAGTGTAAGCGGATACTCCATAGCCAACTCCAAAAGGACCTTCATATGACAGCAACTCTGATTTAACCTTTTTACTATCTAGTGCTCCTGCCATTATAATAAATGACCTAAGACCACATTCCGCCGCTGTCTGGCAAAATCCCTCATCAAATTTTAGAAATTCTAAGAAATTTCCACTTTTCATGGCAGAAACTATTTCTCTGTCAAAGATTACTCCTTCTTCCTTATATCCATATGGACCTTCTTCTTTTAACATGTGTGACAAATCTCCACTTGCTATGAACACAATATTTTCATCACTTTCATCAGCTATTTTCCCAATGCATTTTCCAAGATTGTAATGGTCTATGTAGGACAAACCTGAAATAGAAATACGAACAAGCTTGTAATCATTGAAATACTTGTTTATAAAATATAGTGGAACCATGGTTCCATGGTCTAAGGACTTGTTTTTTTCTCCCATTGTTCCTGCAGAAATATTATTTTCTTCTGCCATTGCGGATAATTTTTGAACAAAATCCATATCATATAAAACTTCCATGCCTACTTGTTCATGTCCAAATTCTTTAAAATTCCCTCTTGCCCCTCTTCCAGGAGATATATGAATATAATCTGAATACATTATTGAATGAGGTGTAGTTAATATAATTGTACTAGGTTTAATCTCTGCAATTCGTTTTGCAACTTTTTCATAAGCATCAATAGTTTTTTGAATTTTCATTTCTTGTCCACCGCCGATTTCAGGAACTATAAGTGGAGGATGAGGAACAATGAACGTTTCTTTTATTGACATTTTATCACTCCTTCGTAATATATTTTTTTAATTTATCCAAAATTTCTATTAAAACGCTCATTTATTTTGTCATGATTTTTTATGTTTTGGTAATATTCATTTATTAATTCGCCTGTAGGTACAACAGCTTTTCCATATAAATCAAGCAATTTTTCGTTAGTTTTTTTACTAGATTCTTCAGGTTCATACTTCATTATAAGTCCACTCAGGCTTTCATAATTGCCTGATATCCTAAGCGCTTCAATAATAATAAACCTCTTTAGATGACCTGGTGCTACTAGAAGGTTTAAATAAAATTTCATAGACTTTAAGGCCTTCAATATTATTTTTTTGTCAGTCCCTTCAAAGAACATTGAGATGCACTGTGCATTATTTTCACTAGGAACAATGTGAGAAGTTGGTATAAAAGCAAGTGAATCTAAATTATCTTTCATCATCAAAACTCTGTCAAATTCTACTTCAATTTCGCTGTGGGAAAGCCACTTTTTTTCTTGTTGTCCAATATATGGATGGCACTGACTGTCAAGCATGTAATGGCATATGAATCCAACAATATATGCGCATGCTCCATTAAAATCATCACATTCACTTATAATACTCTTCGCATTTTCAAAAAAAACAACTGCATTTTTATTGTGTATTTCATGTCCTATTTTACTAATATCATTGGATTTTAAGGGTTTATAATAAAACAAAACATCTGGCCCGTGCAAGCCGATGTTAAACAAATCCATATTATTGCTAATGATTTTTTTTAGGTCTTCATTTAATAGATTTATTACTTGTTTGCCAAATGAGTAATGTGCATAAGTAGTTGGCATGTTACCTCCAATTTAAAATTTCCATTTTATAACCATATATTATTATATTGTTTTTCCTTTTTCCAAAGCTAGAAGTTTTTCTTTCATATCTAAACCACCGGCATAGCCAACTAGACTGCCATCTGCACCAATCACTCTGTGACAAGGAATAAAAATCATAATAGGATTTTTGTTATTAGACATTCCAACAGCCCGAGAAGCCTTTGAATTTCCCAGTACTTCGGCAATTTGTTTATAGCTTCTTGTTTCTCCGTAAGGAATATTACAAAGTGCTGACCAAACTTTTTTTTGAAAATCTGTTCCTGTAGGATTTAAGGGTAAATCAAATTCTTTTCGCACGCCATCTAAATATTCATTTAATTGCTTAGCTGCCATAGCAATGAGTTTTGTTTCACACAAGTCCATATTTTCATAATTTAAATTATCTGCAATATCAATATTTGTTATTTCTATCCCATTGTCAGCAATTGCAATACGACCAATTCTTGTATTGTAAACAAATACATTTTTCAAAATATACCCCCTTATTCATCTTCTCTAAATGTAATGCACCCATTTTTCATTTCATCAACAATTGCAAGGCTTTTAAGGTTGTATCCTTCTTTTCTAAGATACTCCCCTCCATTTTGAAATCCTTTTTCTATTGCAATTCCTATGCCTTTAACTTCAGCCTTGCTTTGATTAGCCATGTCTATGAGGCCTTTCATCGCATTGCCCTCAGCAAGAAAATCATCTATTATTAATAGCTTGTCATTTTCATTTAAATATTTTTTGCTTATCATAATTTTATATTCTTTATTCTTGGTATATGAGTATACTTTTCCAACATATACATCCTTATCTAAATTCAAGCTTTCTGTTTTCTTTGCAAAAACTACTGGTACTTTAAAAGCTAGTGCTGCCATTATTGCTATGGCAATTCCACTTACTTCAATTGTAAGTATTTTTGTTATTCCTTGATCTTTAAAAAGCCTGTACATTTCTTCACCCATATCATATAGGAATTCTGCATCAAGCTGATGATTGAGAAAACTGTCTACTTTGAGGATGTTCCCTTCTCTAATATCGCCTTTTTCAATTATCATTTTCTTTAATTTGTCCATGTCTTTACCTTATCTTCCTATTTCTTATTCTTTATTCTCTATAATATAATAAAGAAGAATAAAAATCAACATAAGTCGATGAATTTTAAAAATTAATGGGTAAGCACTCGCTCACCCATTAATCTATCCCGCGTTATTTATATCAGAGAATTCAATATTTATCATTGTACTTAAGTTTTCGTCGTTTATAATGTTGCTTTTGTTGTATAAGTGATAAATTGTATTGGTGTATACACTAGGAAGCTCTAATAAAATTATGTTTCTCTTATTTAAATTGTTATTTAAAATTAATTTCCCTTCATGGAATTCTATAAAGGATTTAGAAAGGAATAACTCCGTTTCTCTTATTATCGGTCCTTCATAATCAACTGTAATCTCTACAATTTTATCTTTAGCTACAACACTTATACATATGTTTCCACCTGAGAGTGAATATTTTACAACGTTTGAAATTATGTTTAAAAACACTTTTTCTATTTTTTCCACGTCGCATAAAATTATTTTTTCTTCAACATTAGTTTCAAAAATAATATTAAGTTGCCTTTCAGTTGTTATATTGTGAATGTTATCAATAATATTTTCTAGCATTTCAACAATATTCACATCACTTAAGTTCAACTCTAATTTTTTTTCTTTGATTTTAATTAAATCCCATGAATTATTTGCAAGCTTTAAAAGCCTCAAACAATTTTGTTTTATTAAATCAATACTTTGATTAATTTTTTTAGCAAATATCTCATCACAATTAATTTCTAAATTCTGTTCAATCAGTTGTGCTGCACTGTATATATTAATTATTGGTATGCTTAACTCATAAGGCTCGTCCAAGAGCAATTCATCATTATTAATTTGCTTTTCCATATCCTCATTCTGCACAATGGCTTCACAAATATTATCTTTACTCCCACCGTCTTCATTGCTTAGTTCGTGGGTTGAAGAAATAGAGCTGTTAAAATCTGTGTTTTTCCATTCTTCATTTGAATTGCATAAAAAGGATATTACAACACCTTTTCTTTGATAACGCAACACCTATACCCCCCCTAAATTCTTTTCTCTATTAAATATACCAAAATTTAAAGTATCAAATCACAAAAAAAAAAAAATATGCATGAAATTTTTATAAGTATGCTCTTTTTATTATATATTTTGCGAATTTTGTCGAATTTTGATATTAATAGATGAAAAAGCGAATAAAAAAACAATGAATGTTATCATCCATTGTTTTCTCTTCTATAATACATCATAGCCGTAAATAAAATTTATTTAATTACGCTTTTTCCCATAAGATATTTATCAACTTCTCTTGCTGCAAGTTTTCCTTCTTGTATAGCCCAAACCACTAGGCTTTGACCTCTTCTCATGTCACCTGCTGCAAATAATTTTTCTATATTTGTTTTAAAAATGCCATATTCAGCTTTTACATTGCTTCTTTGATCTCTTTCCAACTTAAGTTCATCTATTACAGTGTCTTCAGGTCCTAGAAACCCCATGGCTATTATAACTAAATCAGCCTTCCAAATTTTTTCAGAGCCTGGAACTTCTTTAGGTATTACTCTTCCAGATTCATTCTTAACCCAATTAACTTCAACTGTATGAACTTCTTTTACTTCTCCGTTTTCATTGCCTACTATTTTTTTAGTAGCAAGTTTATAGTTTCTTGGGTCTTTTTTAAATAGACTTATAGCTTCTTCCTGTCCATAATCCACTTTAAGTTTCTTTGGCCATTCAGGCCATGGATTAGCATCATCCATTCTTTCCTGTGGAGGTTCTGGCATTATTTCAAATTGGAATACACTTTTGCAACCTTGTCTTATT
>JBGUET010000029.1:0-13625 GCA_041821225.1 Sedimentibacter sp. | reverse complement strand
AAGTTTAGCACTAGAAGGGGTGTTTTTATGAAGTACAAAGATTATTATAAGATACTTGGTGTTGATAAAAGTGCTCGCCAAGATGAAATAAAGAAGTCATATAGAAAACTTGCAAAAAAATATCATCCAGATTTACATCCAGATGACAAAAAATCAGAAGAGAAATTCAAAGAAATAAATGAAGCATATGAAGTTCTTGGAGATAAAGAAAAAAAAGAGCAATACGATACAATTGGTACAAGCGCTAATTTCTCTAATGGACAAAACTTTGATCCTTCTCAATATGGATTTAAAGGTGGAGGTAGTCGTACTTACACTGGACAAAGTGACGATTTTAGTGATTTCTTTAATGCATTTTTCGGTGGTGGGGCAAACAGTAGAAGCTCATCTCGTTCTACAGATGCATTTAATATGGAAGATTTATTTGGTGAAGGAGCGAGAACCACAAGAAAGAGAGAGCCTCAGAGACAATCTTATGAATCTGAATTAAATATCACAGTAGAAGAAGCTTACCACGGAACAACAAAGAAGATATCATTAAATATAGATGGAGAAAATAAACATATAGATATAAAAGTTCCAGCTGGCATACTTCCTGGAAAGCAATTAAAAGTTAAAGCTGATAAATGTGGAGCAAATTGTGATATATTGTTTAAGATTAATGTAGAAGATGGTAAATACACTTTAAATGGACTTAATGTTACTAAAAAATTAGATCTTTTCCCAGATGAAGCTGCCCTTGGAGGAAAAAAAGCAGTTGACACTTTTGATGGAAAAATAAATATAAATATACCAAAAGGAATATCATCAGGCAAAAAAATAAGAATTCCTAATAAAGGATTTAAAGATATGAAGAAAAACACTGGTGATCTCTATATAGAAATAAGTATATTAATACCAGCTAATCTTTCAAATAGAGAAGTAGAATTATATGAAGAGTTGAGAAAAATAAGGGAACAAAAATAATAAATAAATTTAAACCTTAAAAGACAAGTCGCTTTTCCTAATAATGGGAAAATGCGGCTTGTCCTTTTGTTCATTCATTTATTGCCTATATAATAATTGAATATTCTAAGTAGCTAAATCATAAAGCTAAGGTTAAAAGCCATTAACTAAATCCGAGTTTAATCTCGCTAATATTTCGCAAGCTAATTTTATACCATTTTCATAATCCGCATATGAGGATATGCCATAATGTGTATGTGCATAGCGAACAGGTATACCTATTACTATTGTAGGTACGCCTTTATTGGATAGATGTATAGCAGCACCATTAGTTGATCCAGATTTTCGTACTGACTCTTGCACTGGTATTTCTAATTCCTTGCATAAATCAAGAGCAAATCTTTGGAAGCGAGGATTTGTAATCATTTTAGCATCTATATGCCTAAGCATAGGGCCACGTTTAATTGCTGTTTGCACTTCATATTCTGGCACGCATGTATCATCAGCAGGACATCCCTCAAAAACAATTGCAATATCTGGTTTTACAACATTTGCTGTTAATGTTGCACCTCTAACACCTACTTCTTCCTGTGCGGCAGCTGCTCCAACTACATCTACATTCAACTCCTTGCCTTCAAGTTCCTTTAGAGTGCTTATAATAGAAGCACATCCTAGACGACAGTCAAAACTTTTACCTATCATCAAATCATGTTGTTCTATATACTCGAATTCTACATCTAGGGCTATTGGTTCACCTATTCTAATTTTAAATTTATTTATTGCTTCTTCTTTTGAGACCGCTCCTATATCAACAGTGATGTCATATATGTCAAGTGCCGCTTTTCTTTCTGCTTCGGTCATAAAATGTGGTGGCTTGCTAGCAGTAATTCCCAATATATAATTTCCATCAGCATTTCTAACCCATACTCTATGTGCTGGTATGTTGCTGCTCACCCATCCACCTATAGGAATTATTTGAAGTGTGCCATTAGGCCTTATGGCTTGAACCATAAACCCAACTTCATCACTATGGGCATCTAGTTGGACGGTTATCCTGTTTCCTTTGTTTTCTTTTCTAAATATATACAAATTACGCAGACTGTCTTCTTTTATCTCACCTAGACCTTCGCTGTAACTACGTATTTTCTCAACTACCAAATCTTCAAAACCTGATGTACCATTTGCATTAGATATGTCAGCAATCATTTGTAAAGTATCTTTTTTATCCATTTTAATCTCCTGTTACAGTCAATTTAACATAGCAATAATTATTACTCGTATGTACCTTTAACACATAATTTACTGTTTTCCATCATTACATTACCTTTTGAAATAACTGATTCCAAAACTAAGTCCTCATTAAATAATAGCAGATCTGCATCTGAACCTTGAGCAATACAACCCTTTTGCGGATATAATTCCAATGCTTTTGCAACATTAATTGACACATAATTTAACGCTTCGTTTATTTCTAATCCATCGTTTTTAACAAAGTCAACAAATTGCTTGTAAAGGCTGTCTACCTCTGAAATGCCAATTTTAAGCAGCTTACCTTTTTCATCATACTTTGACCAACTCCCCTGACCATCAGAACTAACAGTTATGTTTTCAAGTGGAACTTCATTTAATTTAGCTTCCTGTATGCATCTTCCTATAGTCCTATGTTTAGACGCTCCACAAGTTAAATCTATATAACCACCCTTTTTAGCAAATTCAAAGGCGTCTTTAAGTAGTTCCTCCCTGCGATTAACATGTGTAGGTCTAAAAGTTTTTATAGGAATAGCGGTACTATTAAGTGCATCAAATACTTGTTTTAACGATGCCTTGTCATCACCCATATGAAGTACTAAAATACCTGCTTTTCCACTTAACATGGCTGCAGTACGGATATCACTTGCTAATCGGATCAATTCTTCTGTAGTAATATTAGGTGCCCTATGATCTGAAATAGCCAATTTTACACCTAAAACCTCATCAATAAATGCTATGTCTTTCATTACACTTCCTGTGATGGTAATGCTTGGATATCCGTAGGATCCTGTACATACGAATGCTGTAATACCTTCAGCTTTTAAGGCCTTAGCCTTAGCCACAAGGTTTTCAACATTCCTTGTGATGCCATCAGTACCTAACAAACCTACTACTGTTGTTATGCCTCCATGTATTAAATTGGAAAGATTTACCTCAGGAGCCCTTGTTTGAAAACTCCCTTCACCTCCACCACCCGTTATATGTACATGTTGATCTATGAATCCAGGAGTCAAAATTTTATTTGTCCCATCAATAACTTTGCAGCCACTATAATATTCTGGAATACTTTCACTTATAAGCTCTATTTTTCCTGCACAAATTAAAACATCTCTTTTACCTACGTGTTCTTCTGAATAAACTTCAGCCTGTTTGATAATAATCAAAACATTCCCCCCTTATTTATAGAAGTCTATATTCTTTTGGGACTTGCCTTAGATGAAATTCATTAATTACATTTCTAAATTCTTCGCTTTCCAATATATTTAATCCTGTCATTGCAAGTCCCTTAGCTCCCTTTATGCAAACTTCATCCGCTTGAGGCATAGCTGCAGCAGCTGTATATTCTGCAGAATGACTCTTTATTGACTTGTCATCTGTAATTGAAAGATAGTCATGTATTGCTGGTATTTTAATTGATACATTGCCTATATCTGAAGATCCATAAAGTGCAGTTGGATTAGGATAAAACATTTCAACACCCAATTCAGCCATGTTGTTTTTAAATGCTTCACACATAGGCATATTTGCATATCTCTCAGCATATATAGGCTCAGTATTTATCTCAGCTTGAGCTCTTGTTAATGATTCAGCCCTAGCAATGCACTCTTTAACTAAAACAATTAGTTCTTTTAATCTAAGCATTGTTTCTGCTCTTATACTGAATTCACAAACAGACAATTCTGGAATGATGTTCGAAGCTACTCCACCTTCAAGAATTATTCCATTTATATTATCTTGAATCTGGAATGTAGGTCTTACCATGTCTATTTGATTAAATACACTTATTGCAGCGCTAAGAGCATTAATGCCCTCCGAAGGAACAGCCGAATGTGCTGCCTTTCCTTTAAAAGTTACAGATACTGAAGATGCAGCGCGCCCTCCTCTTCCTACCAAGTTGTTTCCACCACCAGAAGGATGCATCATCAATGCATATTCAGTGTTATCAAAGCCACCTTTATCTAAAAGAAGTACTTTACCAGCTCCACCTTCTTCAGCTGGAGTTCCAATTATGGATATCTCTCCAGCATAATCTTTAACCAATTCAGAAAGTCCTATAAAAGCACCCACTGCACAGGTAGCTATAACATTGTGTCCACAACCATGACCTATGCCCCTTAATGCATCATATTCCGCTAAAAACGAGATTTTGGGACCATTAGTTTTACCCTTTTTAACAGCCTTAAATGAAGTATCCATGCCACAATATTTCTCCTGAACATCAAATCCGTGATTCTTAAGAAATTCTATAATAATGCCTACAGTTTTATATTCATTAAAAGAAGTTTCTGGGTTCTTGTGTATATTATGAGATAAGTCTATTAAGTCTTCTCTTATACTATCCACTTTTTCTGAAATACTTTTTTGTTGTTTATTCATTTAATTCCCTTTCTATTTGGTTGTTTTCAAATCTTTTAAAACATCATAAGTAATGATACTAAAAATTTTTATTCCCTTTGCAAGAACTTCTTCATCGAAATTAAAAGTCCTTGAGTGTGCCTCATCAGTAATAGTTGTAAGTGTTCTCATAAATGTAGCCTGTCCTCCATTTTCCTGGACTTTTTTCATCATATATGACACATCTTCGCTTCCGCTATTTTTGCTTTTTAATTTGTCGCTTAACTTAATTTCAATTAAATTTTTATTGCAAATATCCCTTATTTTCAACGCTAAATCATCATCACTGTTTAGGGACTGTGCAGAACCCATTCTTTTTATTTCATATGATGAGTTATGCATTTGCGCCGCTGCCTTTATGATTCGAAGAGCATACTCCTCAACATAATCATTTATCTCAGATGTTTCTCCACGTACCTCTATCTCCATTTTAGCCTGATCAGGAATAACATTCCTACCTGTTCCTGCTTCTACCTTACCAACATTTATACGTGTTATACCATCGCTGTGACGGGGTATTGCTTGAAGATTTAATATTGCAGTTGCTACAGAGAGCATTACATTGTCACCTTTTTCTGGAGAACCCCCTGCATGAGCTGATTTTCCATGAAAATATATATCAAATTTCGAAGTGGCTAATGATCCATAACTTCCGGTTATTAAATCACTGTCACTGTCATCTTCATCGTCACTTTCCGATATATGGGAGGCCAACAAATAATCAACATCGTCTAGATGCCCTTTTTTTACAATTGCTCTTGCTCCGCGCACTCCTTCTTCTGCAGGTTGAAAAATAAGTTTAACCTTTCCATGAAGAGATTCTCTAATATTCATTAGTATCTCTGCAACACCTAGACCTATTGATGCGTGTCCATCATGTCCACATGCATGCATTACTCCATCATTAACAGAAGAAAAACCATGTTTATATGGAAAATGTTCTTCATCCATAGATTCTATTACACCAAGAGCATCAATATCAAAACGCATAGCTACTGTAGGTCCTTCCCCACAGTCCATTATACCAATTACTCCTGTGAAACCAAATTTTGTAGGCTCTAAAAATCTTTCATCTGCACCATTATCTTTAGCCCATTGATAATGTTCTTTTAATTCATGTTCTGTAGGAAGGCCCATCATGGCATCAGCCTCACATACATCTGGTCCTGTAATTACCTTATAACCCATATCTGCCAGTTTCCCAGCGATAATAGAAGATGTTCTCATTTCAAACCAGCCAGATTCAGCGTATTTATGGAAATCTCTTCTTTGGTCGATTGTTTTCTTTTCTATTTTATTGGATAAATCAATAATTTTTCGATACATTTTTATGCTCCTATTTTATAATAAATGGCATGCAGCAGAATGATCATTTCCCATATCTTTTAATATTGGTCTTTCTTTACGACAGATATCCATTATGTATGGACATCTTTCTTGAAATAAACAACCCTTAGGAAGATTAACTGGACTAGGAATTTCACCATTAGTTTCAAAACCTTCAACTAAAGGCTTTTCTCCAACTGTAGGAACAGCAGAAAACAACATTTTAGTATATGGATGCATAGGATTTTCAAAAATCTTATCTTTTTCTCCCATCTCTACCAATGCACCTAAATACATAACCCCAAGACGATCGCTTATATGTCGTACTACTGAAAGATCATGAGCTATAAATAAATATGAAAAATTATATTCATCCTTTAAATCCATCAATAAGTTAAGTATCTGTGCCTGAATAGATACATCTAATGCTGACACTGGTTCATCTGCAATTATAAATTCTGGCTCCACCGCCAAGGCTCTAGCAATACCAATACGTTGTCTTTGTCCACCACTAAATTGATGTGGGTACCTACCTGCCTGCTCTGGTCGTAGTCCAACCTTTTCCAGTATTTTCATGCACTTTTCTTCCGCTTCTTTTTTACTTGAAACAATTTTATGAAACAACATGGGTTCCATAATAATATCTTTTACTTTTTGCCTTGGATTTAATGAAGCGTATGGGTCCTGAAAAATCATTTGTATATTTCTTCTATATTTTAACATTTCTTTAGAATTCTTATGTGAAATGTCATCACCCTTATATAATATCTGTCCTGCCGTAGGTTCTAGCAGACGTATAATAGTTCGAGCAGTTGTAGATTTGCCACAGCCACTTTCTCCTACCAAACTGAAAACTTCACCTTTTTTAATAGTAAAACTAACATCATTTACCGCATGAACTGTTTTTTCTTTCTTTATTAGTTTACCATCTTCAAAACGGAGTGATTGTATTAAACCTTTTGTTAAATAAAACCTCTGCTCTAAATTTTTGACTTCTAATAAATTCTCCATAGCCTACCTCCTCGTTTAAATTTATTCCTAAATTAATTCTGACTAATGGGAAAATGGCATGCTATATAATGTCCTTCATTAATCATCTTCGTCTCCGGTTGTTGAGTTTTGCAAATTTCTTTGCAATATTTGCATCGTGGTGCAAAATAACACCCTTCTGGAAGTTTGAACATATTCGGAACCATGCCTGGAATAAAATCTAAGCGTCTTTTTTTCTCTCTAAGCTTTGGAATTGAATATAGCAATCCTTCTGTATATGGATGCTGCGAATTTTTAATAATATCCTCAGTTGTTCCCATTTCAACAATCTTTCCACAGTACATTACAATTATTTTATCAACCATTTCTGAAACAACTGCTAAATCATGAGTAATTAAAATCATGGAGGCACCCTTTTCAGAGACCAACTTTTTCATTAATTTCAAAATCTGTGATTGTATTGTTACATCTAATGCAGTAGTAGGCTCATCAGCTATTATAAGCTTTGGATTAGTAGACAAAGCTATAGCAATAATAACCCTTTGCCTCATTCCTCCACTAAATTGATGTGGATATGATTTTAACCGGTCCTCTGGATTAGGTATGCCAACTGATGTCAAAAGTTCAATACAGCGCGCTTTTCTTTGCGCTGCGTTCATGGCAGGAAAATGCAAAATTAAAACTTCTTCCATCTGCTTTTGAATTGTATAAAGAGGGTTTAGGGATGTCATTGGATCCTGAAACACCATTGATATATCCTTGCCTCTTATTTTTGCCATTTCCTTTTCATTTGCATTTGTTAAATTCTTCCCATCAAAAATAATCTTTTCTGCTGCAACTATGCCAGGTTCCTCTATTAACTTAAGAATCGAAAAGCTTGTTACAGATTTACCACTGCCAGATTCTCCGACAATTCCAAGAATTTCACCTTTATCTAAAGAAAAGCTAATGTCATCAACAGCCTTTACAACACCTTTAAATGTATGAAAATATGTTTTTAAATGTTTAATTTCTAATAATGTATTCCCCATTGTTATTCTCCGTTTATAATTATTTTAAATTTGGATTCAACTCATCTCTTAAAAAGTCACCAAGCAAGTTAATTCCGAAAACAACTAGCATAATATACGCACCAGGAAATACAGAAGCCCACCAAAGTCCACTGAAAAGCACATCAAATCCCGATTTTACAAGCAATCCCAAAGATGGTTCTGTAATAGGCACACCCACCCCTAAAAAGCTTAATGTAGCCTCAGTCAATATAAAATTTCCAACTTGAATAGTAGCAAGAACAACAACTGATGTAATAACATTTGGTAATATATGTTTTAAAATAATGAGATAATTTGGAATTCCTATGGTTCTTGCAGCTTCTACATACTCTTTCTTTTTTACTGATAAGGTCTCCCCTCTTACAGTTCTAGCATAAGTTACCCATCCAACCATTGTTAAAGCAATTAGAAGTTTATCTATGCCTCTACCAAATATGGACATTATAAACAATGCAATAAGCATAGAAGGAAATGAAAGCTGAACATCTGCAATTCTCATAATAAACGAATCTATTTTCCCACCAAAATATCCCGATATAAGACCAAGTGTAGTACCTATAGCACAAGAAGCCATCATACCAACCAACCCGATTGTTAAAGAACTTACGCTTCCATAAATTATAGCGCTTAAAATACAGCGACCTTGGTCATCTGTTCCTAAAAGGAATCTTGAATCTCCACCGGCTGTCCAAGATGGAGGAAGGTAAGAATCTGCCAAATTTATTGATGCTAAATCATATGGATTTTGTGGTGCTATAGATTTTCCGAATACTGCTACAAATATTGCGATTAATACCAAAATACTCCCTATTATAGCCGGTAAATTATGTCTGTAATTATAGAAAAATTCAGACCTTAAAAAAATACTCCATAATGAAGTTTTTACGTCTTTTGATTTCGTTTTTTTTATATTATCCATACATTACCTCAATTCAATTCTAGGATCAATAAATGTGTACAATAGATCAACTACAAAGTTTATGACTACAAACATGCAAGCGGTAGCCATTAAATAAGCCACTATAATGGGCCTATCTGCTTTTCCTATAGCATCTATTAAAAGCTTGCCTATTCCAGGCCAAGCAAAAATTGTCTCAGTTATGGTTGTAAATGCAATCATTCCACCTAAACTCATACCAAATATTGTTATTACAGGTATTAAAGCATTTTTAAGCGCATGTCCAAAAAGAACCTTTCTGCTTGTAACGCCTTTAGACCTAGCAAATTTAATATAATCTTGTTTCATGTTTTCTATAATTCCAGAACGTGTTAATCGTATAGTAGTTGCTAAATTAGACAAAGCTAATGTTATAGCAGGTAATATAATATATTTAAGACCACCAGGTGCAAATAGGCTAGTTTTAATTCCAAAAACTACTACTGTGTCTCCCCGACCTGAAGCAGGAAAAATTTTAAAAATAACAGCAAAAACATATATAAGCATCATTCCAACCCAAAAGGATGGGAGGGAAATTCCAAGGATTGATCCTGTCATTATAAATTTACTTAATCGTCTTTTGGGATATGCTCCAGCATATACCCCTAAAGGTATTGCTATTACTAATACTAGTATAGCAGCAACTAAAACTATTTCCATAGTTGCAGGAATTCTTTCAACTATTAACGCCATGGCAGGCTTTCCATAAGTATATGATTTCCCAAAGTCTCCATGTACAACATCATTTAAAAAAATAGCATATTGAACAGGAAGTGGCTTATCTAGCCCTAGACGTATTTTAGCTGATTCAATTTCTTTCATGGTCGCATTTTCTGGTACTAGCATATCCACAGGATCTCCAATAAAATGAGTTAAAAAGAATACCAGAATTGAAACTACAAATAAAACCGTAAACATTTGTATTAATCTTTTAAAAATATATTTTAGCACTAGTATCACCTCTAATTATTTTCAATTCAAACCGGCGCTTAATGCGCCGGTTTATTTGTTTTTAATGCTATTTAAAAGTAATCGTCCATGCCTCTACATACTGATTCATTTTAGGTGTAAAATTTATAGTATCTTTTACCGCATAAGTATCATGTTCAAAATGTAAAGGAATATAAGAGTAGTCTGCACGTGCTAACTTGTCCGCTTCTGCAACATATTCTGCCCTTTTAACGCCATCAAGCTCTACGCTGGCCTTGTCAATTAAAGCATCAACTTCAGTGTTAGAATAATGACCCCTATTAACAGTTCCTATACCTCTTTCAAGATCAAATGTATAAAGAAGGTCTTTTTCCAATGTTAATCCTTCAGCAGATGAATCTGCCCATCCGGTCATTAAAACCATGCTTTTATTTTCTGCCGGTTTAATATAACTGAAGAAATTAGCTTTTGGCATTAAGTTAAGATTAACCTTAATCCCCACTTTTTCAAGATATCCTGCAACTGCCTGTGCAATACTTCCATCATTCACATATCTGTCATTTGATGCGTCTAATGTGATTTCAAAACCATCAGGATACCCGGCTTCTGCTAATAATTGCTTTGATAATTCAGGGTCGTAGGCTGGGCGTTCAACATCCTGATAACCATTGTAATTTATAGGAACATATGAATTCATTACAGTAGCATAATTATTCATAATATTTTTAACTATAGTATCTTCATCAATTGCTCTATACATAGCTTCTCTAACTTTTACATTTGCCATAGGGTTAGGCGTATCTGTAAAGAATGGAGAATCCTCTCTGCTGTCTAAGTTTAAATATATTTCTCTTAACCCTTGTTGAGTTATAACCGCCATTCCATCTGTACTATTAATTCTATCAATATCTCTAACTGAAATAGACACAGTTAAATCCACGTCACCGCTCAACATAGTTGCAGTCCTAGTAGCTTCATTAGTAATTGGTCTGAATCTTACATTTGTAATTGGTTTTTCACCGCTCCAATGGTCAGCATTGGCAACTAAATCTATATGGTCTTCTTTTACTTGTTCAACAAATTTATATCGCCCTGTACCTATAACAACATCTCCAATTTCTTCCTCTGTCTTACCTACAACATTTTCTTTCTTTAAAATATAGACATTTGATATATCATTTAGCAAAATAGGATAAACATCATTTGTCTTAATTGTTACAGTATAATCATCAGTTGCTTCATAAGAAGCTATTCCATTGAAAAAGTTTGAAAAAGCTGATGGTGAATCTGGATTTTTAGCTGTATCAAAAGAAGCGATGACGTCTTCAGCTGTTAATTCATCTCCATCATGAAATTTTACTCCCTTTCTTAAATGGAATGTATAAGTAACTCCATCTTCCGCCACTTCCCATGATTCAGCAAGATTTGGTTTAACTTTAAATTCGTTATCAAAAGTAACAAGTGTTTCATAAATATGAAGCATAAACTGATTAGTAGGTGTTTCATTATAACGATATGGATCCATAGAAAGAACATCGGATGCTACCGCAATAACTATACTGTCTTTTGCTTCTTCGTTCGCATCTTCTTGAACATCTGCAGGTTCATTACCTCCTGCTGGTTTGTCTGATGTTGTTGATGTGCCACAACCTGTAATAGTTGCTGATACCATGGCTAAGACCATAGCAAATGTTAATAACTTCTTTTTCATATTATCTCTCCTTTTTATCATGATAAATACAAAAAGACGTATAAATAAATAAACCGTCTTTTATTACATAATTGAATTATAATTTTATATTAATAAATAGTCAAAATAATTCATGACAATTCCTTATGATTTAATAAAGTTTATTAATTAGGTTGTTTAAACAAAAGTTTTATTATATAATTAACCTAATTAATTATATTAAAATCTTATTGTGGAGTTGTTATGAAAAAAAATTTATTAATAGTAACAATTAATTCTAATACCAAAAACGGCATGAAAAGCTACATTTCATCAATACTAAACCAATACTTGGATATTGATGCTGTTTTATTGCAACATATTACTTTTGACTTGTTAAGTGAATATGACCTAGTTCTTTTTTCTGCAGAATCAGTCAAAGAAGCAGCAATGCCCATTTTAAAACCAGATGTAAAATTTTTAATTAGCAACCGAATCATTAATTATACATATTTAAATAAAATTTTGATGCTGCCCCCAGGTGTATCTGTTTATTTAGTAAATGACAACAAACAATCTACAAAAGTAGTAATTGAACAATTAGAATTATTTGGTTTTAATCAATATAATTTTCTGCCGTATTATCCTGGTTGCGGTGAACCTGATTTAAATATTCAATATGCAATAACAGTTGGGGAAATCAGACTAGTCCCTTCACACATAAATACAGTAATTGATATTGGTAGCCGTATTGTGGATATTTCTACAATTATTGAAATACTAGTTTATTTTAATCTACCCATGCAGCTTGTTAATGAGATAACGAAGAATTATATTAATCATATTTTGCAAATTCTTAAAATTACTAACGTTCAACTTAACGAGGCAATGAATACAAAAATACTTACTCAAAGTATTGTAAATAATGTTTCAACAGGGTTGTGCCTTATTGATAAAAATGGTTATATCAAATTGGTAAATCAATCCTTTATAAACATGCTAAGTCTTTATGAAGGGCATTTGGTTGATACAAGTTTAAACCTTCACCTTAAAAAATATGATTTGTTCTTTGAATGGAAGGATCTAGATAATAATGCCTTTCTTGTTAAAAATCTAAAAGGTGAAATAATTAAACTGACTATACAAGAAATAGAAAATAATAAACAAGAAAGTCAGTTTCTAATACATTCAGATATAGAATCAATTCAAGAAAAAAAAGAAGTAAGCACTATTCAAAATATGGTTAACAAATATACCGCAAAGCTGACTTTTAATGACTACATAACCATAGATAATCGATCTAAAGAATTAATTGAAACAGCCAAACGTATTTCACTTACTGATTACTCCATCTTGATTCAAGGTGAAAATGGTACAGGTAAATCAGCATTGGCACAATCGATACATAATAATTCCAGCAGAAGTCAATATCCATTTGTATCTATAAATATATCAACCACAGCACATAATATACTTGAATCAGAATTTTTAGGTTATGAAGATAACCCTAGCATTTTCGAACTTGCAAACAAAGGAACATTATATTTAGAGGGTATTCATGATTTACCCTATGACCTGCAATGTTCTTTAGAAGGAGTTTTGGAAAAGAAATCAATCAGAAGAATTGGAAGATATATTGATATACCTATTGATGTAAGGATTATAACATCATCAATATCTAACAATTTATTTCCTATGGTTTCTTCTGGTCAGTTTAGAGAAGATCTGTTTTATAACCTAAACATAGTTTCCTTAGAAACAATTCCTTTAAGAAATAGGCAAGCCGATATACCATTTCATTTTAATAATTCTTTAAAAAATGCATTTAACAATTCAAATGCTACTTTGGAACAACTATGTTCAGAAAGTCTACACAACTTTTTGTTATCATACTCATGGCCAGGAAATGTGAAAGAAATTAATAATCTATGCAAATATTTTTCTTGTATACGCATATATGATAAATTAATACTGAAAGATTTGCCAAAATATTTGCAAAATCAAAAAAGAAGTGACATAACAAACCTAAGCTACCTAGAAAATAAACTACTTTCTCTAATAAACCAAAATCCCAAAATTGGAAGAAGCAAAATACAACAGTTGTTTACTGAACAGGGAACTCAAATTACAG
>JBGUET010000028.1:0-13763 GCA_041821225.1 Sedimentibacter sp. | reverse complement strand
AGATGAATGGCTTCCAAAAGAAAACGCAGATAAAGTACGTGCGTATCTTAATAATTAATCATCGAAAGAGGACATAATATGAGTGACTATATATTTTCGTTTCCTAAATCATGGCAGTTTGATTTAGGAACAGCAATTGACGATTCAGTAAAACTGTTTAGTAAAACAAATAAGGGATCACTAGATGCAATAAGATCAGTTGCAATCCAAGCAATCCAAGGTATACAATGGGTGCTTACTTCAATACCATGGTTCGTACTTATATTAATTGTGGTATATTTAGGATACCGAGTAAGTAAGAAAATTAGTGTAGGGATAGCCTATGGAGCAATGTTGTTTTTTATTGGGGCAAGTGGATTATGGACACATATGATCGATACAGTGAGTGTGGTTATAGCAGCAGTTGCAATATCTCTATTGCTTGGTTTCCCAATTGGAATACTTATTGCCATGAACAAGCGTGCTGAAAATATAATACGACCTATTTTGGACTTAATGCAGACAATGCCGGCTTTTGTCTATTTAGTACCAGCGGTAATGTTATTTAGTATAGGTATTATGCCAGCTTTGTTGGCCACAATTATTTATTCAATAGTTCCAATGATTCGTATGACAAGCCATGGTATAATGCATGTTGATAAAGAAGTAAAAGAAGCAGCAATAGCCTTTGGTTCTACAAAAATGCAAGCCTTGGTAAAAGTGCAGATACCTCAAGCTATTCCAACAATTATGACCGGGGTAAATCAAACAATTATGATGGCAATGTCAATGGTTGTAACATGTGCATTAATAGGTGCTGAAGGTCTTGGTCTAGAAATACTTATTGCTACTAACCGTGTTGAAATGGGCAAAGCTCTTCTACCAGGGGTATCAATTGTAATAATTGCCATAATATTCGATCGCCTCACACAGGGATTAATTAAGAAGAAAGAGGTGACTGAATAGTGGATGACAATAATATAATAGAAGTGAAACATATTACTAAATTATATGGTATAAATAAAAAAGAAGCTATAAAGATGATGAAAGAAGGATCCGAGAAAGATGATGTTCATAAAAAAACAGGAGTAACAGTGGCTTTGTGGGATGTGAATTTCAATGTTAAACGAGGTGAAATTTTCGTTATTATAGGACTTTCGGGTTCTGGTAAATCAACATTGGTAAGATGTTTTAACGAACTTTTAAAACCTACATCAGGAGAAATAATATTTGATGGAAAAGATATTGAAACATTTAATAAAAAAGAATTATTAGAGTATAGAAGAAATAAAATATCTATGGTGTTTCAAAACTTTGGTCTTATGTCTCATAGGAATGTAATGGACAATGTTGCATATGGATTGGAAGTTAAAGGTGTATCAAAAGAAGAACGAACAAAAAAATCATTTGAAATGACAAAGCTTGTAGGACTAGAAGGCTGGGAAAACATGGATATTAATAGTCTGTCAGGTGGTATGAAGCAAAGAGTTGGGTTAGCTAGAGCATTGGCAAATGATCCTGAAGTGTTACTCATGGATGAGCCATTTTCAGCCCTAGATCCACTTGTAAGAAAGGACATGCATTTTGAACTGTTATCTATACAGAGAAAACTGCGTAACACATTGATTTTTATAACACATGATATCAATGAGGCTTTTAAGCTTGGAGATACTGTTGCAATCATGCGAGACGGAAAAGTAGTACAAATAGATACACCGGAAAGAATGTCTACACATCCAGCAGATGAGTATGTAAAGAAGTTCATAGATAGTGCTGATAAGACAAAGGTCCTAAGTGTAAAAAATATAATGATAATACCTTCATGCCTTGTGAAAGAAGATGACTCGGCAAAAAATGCAATTCGTGAAATGAAGGAAAATTCAGTTTCTTCTGCGTATGCTGTTGACATCAACATGAAATACAAAGGAATTGTATCAATTGATGGTGCAATAAAGGCTAACAAAGAAAACACGAAATTATTTGATCAAATAATAACAGAAGTATTGACTGTTAATGAAGATATGCTTATAAATGACATTCTTCCTATGGCTGCAGAAACGAGATATCCTATTGCTGTTGTTGACGAAGAAGGGGTTCTTAAAGGAATTGTAACTAAAGCATCAGTCCTTTCATCATTAGCCGAATAAAAATACAATAAAAAAGTTATATGTTCCTAGGAACATATAACTTTTGTTATTTTGTTAAATCAAATAGTTTCTGCTTGTTTTACTTTTGATTTATTAAAATAACCAATTAAAGATTTGAAATTTAAATTAGTTATTAATAAACCTAATAGAATAACTGATGCACCAATCCATTGCATACTAGAAAGTTGTTCATGAAGAACAATATTTGCTGTCAATAGTCCAATTATAGGAACTAATAAGGTAATAGGTGCTACCTTGCCCATAGGATATTTTGCAACTAACATTCCCCATACTCCATAGCCAAACAATGTTGCCCCAAAAGCTAAATAAAACACTGCAAAAATAGACATGCCGTTCATATTTAAAATTGCATTGATTAATGTTTCAGGGGTATCAATCATTAAAGCAAAAATTAAAATAGGAATTGGAGGAATAAGTGCAGACCATATTACTAAACCGAACATATCTAGCTTATCACCATTAGCTGCAGCTTTATCTGAAGCAACCCTTGCAATGATATTTGAAGCGGCCCAGAAAACAGGGGTAGCTATTGTTAATATAATAGCCAGAATTGGAATTTCTGATATTCCTCCTGACACAGTTTCCATTGCAATAATAGTAAGTCCTCCAATTGCAACTAGGGAACCAATTATTTGCTTTGCCTTTAGTTTTTCCTTTAGAAATATAAATGCAAATGCTGGTGAGGCAAAAGCTTGAAATTGTAAAATTATTGAAGCAAGTCCTGCAGGCATTCCAAGTTCCATTGCATAAAACAAACTGGAAAATTGAAGAACGCCTACAAAAAGTCCATATATTATTATATATTTCCATTCTATCTTTGGCTTTTTAATAAAAAATATAGCGGGAAATGCAGTTGCCAGGTATCTTAAAACAACTAGCAGCATTGATGGCACTCCACTAAGTCCTAATTTAATGACTGTGAAATTTACTCCCCATATTAGTACAGTTAATAAGGCGAGCATTATATCTTTTTTTTTCATAAATTCTCCTAAATTGATAAATTCAACTGTTATATATACGATTTATAAATAAACATGGGAATGCCAAATGCCTTCCCACAAGTTTATTAACTATTATACATGTGGATTTGCATTATATCAAGACAAATCACAACAGTTAAAATAGTAACAATTATCATTTAACAAGTTTAAGAGAATTTTCAAAATGAGTTATTTCACTAAATTGTTAGTTTAGTTCTCAATCATAAGGAGAACATATTTTTTAGCTGCCTTTAATGATCCCATAAGAATTCTAAAAATATTTATAATACCAAACTTTTTTATCATTTCTGTGTTTTTATTAACAAGGATATTAACGTACAAATTTGTTTTTAAAAGCTCATAATAATATCTTCTTAAACTTATTTGAGAAGGTTTAATCATAACCTGACCAAAACTCCATTTTTCGTAATCATGTGCAGAGTACAAAAGGCGGTTTTCATATTCTTTATACATTGGTAGATTAGGAAAAGGGGTCAGAGGGCTTATAGAAGTTATTTGAGGTTTTAACTTTTTAATATAAGTCCTGAATTGTTTAAAGTCACTTTTGTTCCAATCTGGATGAGCCATAAATGAAGCCCATACGTCAATTTTAAATTCTCTTAATATTTTTGCCGCTTGAAAGTTATCAGAAGTTGTAGATTTTTTGAGATATTTAACCATTTCTTCATCGCTAAATGTTTCATAGCCAACTAAAACAGCCTTTAATCCCAGCTCTGAAAGCACTTTAACATATCCCTTAAACTCAATTATCCCCTTTACAGAACCATACATAACATAATTCTTTTTTAAGTTAAGTTCTTTAATCATATTAATAAAAGTAATGATTTTTTCTTGGCTTGCAAAAAAATCATTGTCCATAAACATTATAGTTGGTTCTTTTATACTCAACAAATCTTGTTTTGTGAGATCTAAATTGATTAATTTTTCTTTCGCACCTTCAATTCTCCACCTAAGGCAGAAGTCACAGACTTTTTCACACCCAGTTCCGAATTCTATAATGGCTGCAGGCCTGTATCCAAAGTACGAGTATTCCTTTCTATATTTCTCAGTTGATGTTCTGTCAGGGATCAAGTACTCATTTCGTCCTTTTTTGCCAGTAGATTTATATCCAAGCGATTTTGATCTGATTCCATCTATAAATTCTATTTTTCCTAATGATAGAGAGCTGTAGAATTTCATTAGATTTTCTGTACATGTATACTCAAAAATATGGTCTACACATTCATTAAAAAAACCTTCAGGATTCAAATATGTTTGTGTGCCTCCAACAACTGTTATAATAGTTTTATCTAGTTTCTTTGTTTCTTCACACAGTTCAATTACTTTATTAACATCTATACACAAACTGGTTATACCTATTATATTAGGATTATACATTTTTATTTTCTCTGATAAAGTAATAGTTTCAATCATCATATCAAATATTTCTACTGGGTGTTCTTTTTTCAACACACCATAAATCATTTCCAGACCAAGCGGCTCTGAAAACATAAAATCACTTAATGTGATGGCTTGCTTAATTCTAGGAGGTCTAACTAAAAGTATTCTCATAAATACCTGCCTTTAAAATATATTAGGTGTTATTCTCTGCTTGATTTGATATCTGTAATACAAATTGACTAGGCAATAAAATAAATATTTCCCTGGTTTTTTAAGAAACTCTTTCCTTAATATATTTCTTAGAAAAATAGATTTTAGAGTAAACAAAGATTCATATAATTCCCAATAGGCATTTGTCAATTGGTCGGGGGTCATGTTTTTAGGTTTATGAACTGCCTCTGTCCCATCAAATGCATATATATCATCCTTTATTAATCTGTTTTCTGCTACCATATCTTTAAAAAATTCAGTACCTGGAATAGGGGTTAAAATATAAAAGCGTGGGACAGAAATTTTATTGTCTTCAATAAAATTCTTAGTCATTTTAATAGACTCTAATGTGTCCCCATCTCCTCCTACTACCATTTCTGTAGAAACATCGATACCGAAGGATTGAATGTTATTTATTAATTCAGGATATTGTGCAGGATATGCCCAGCCTTTATTCATTCCAATTAAACTTTCCCGGGAAATACTTTCCAGCCCGAAGCTAAGCGTCGTGCAACCGCTGTCTGATAATGCTTTTAAAAGTTGGTTTTCTTTACCTATACGAATATCACATTGGCTCATCCATTCCATATTCAAACTTTTTATTTCTTTTAATAAACTGTACAAATATTCTCTGTCAGAAAATATATTATCATCTAAAAGTAAAAACTTTTTATATCCTAAGTTTTTAACTTGCTTAATATCCCGCACAACTTCTTCTAGGGGTTTTTTAATATAGTGTCCCTTGTACAAACAGGCAACTGAACAAAAGCTACATGTGTTTGGACAACCTCTACCTGCTTGTACAGGTAAAAAATCACCTATATTTTTATTTGTTATTAAATCAAAACGGGGCAATGGGGTAGAAAATATACCTTTTTCTAAATTCTTTTCGTATACCTTCTTTAATTGTCCCTTTTCAAAGTCTTCAAGCAAATTTTTCCATACGAGTTCTGCATCTCCAATTACTACTGCATCGCAGTATTTTGTAGCTTCCTCAGCCATAATGCTTGCCATGTAGCCGCCTAATATTACAGTCTTTCCTTTCTCCCGAAATGCCTTGGCAATATCAATAGACCTGATTACACCGTGGCCCATGGAGCTGATTCCAATTAAATCAGCATCTGTATCAAATGGTATGTCTTCTAATATTTCAAGAATTATTTCTGATTCCCAATCATTTGGCATCATAGCAGCTAAAAGAGGCATAGCTAGACCTACAAAGTACAACTTGCTCTTCTTTATAGGTTTATGGTTTTGGTCATAAGGACTTGGTTGTATGAGTAATATTTTTTTCATTAGCGCCCCCTCACAATTTTGTGAATATATTGTAAACTTACAAGACTGCTTCCAGCCAGCATTTTCAAATTAGCCTTAATACCGTACTTTTTTATTAAAACAACTAAATGTCTAGGTCTCATAATAACTCTGTAATATGCTATTAATAGCTCTGTGTAGAATTTCCTAATAGTCATAAATTCTGGCCTCAAAACCACGTGAGCCATATCCCAAAGTTCATACTGTTCTCTTTCAACTAATAAATCAGATAAATATGAATCAAAAATCTCTGTTCCAGGCATGGGGGTGAGGGGTTGGAGATTTACAAATCTCACATCAAGGCTGTTTAGCCATGTGGTAAGGTCTCTAAAATCATCTTTAGTAAAATCCAAAGGTATAATTAAAGTTGCATAAAGTTCTATATCCAGTTGTTTTAATGTTTTAATGCAATTTTCATTTATCTCTTTAGTGGTTTTCTTGTTGTATGCTTTTAAATCTTTTGCTCTAACAGATTCTATACCAACTATAACTGCCTGAAGTCCAATGTTTCTAAGTTCAAGCAGTACATCCATATTTTCAGATATAAAATCAGCTCTCCCATAAACTAAAAATTTCTTCTTAATGTTTTTCATTTTAATTAAGTCAATAAATTCTCTAAGTTTATTTATGTCATATAAAAAGTCATCATCTACAATATATATTTCTTCCTCTTTGATTGTTTCTAATTCATTTACTACATCTTCCATACTTCTGGTAAAATATTTGCCCTGGGTAATTTCCTTGCAAAAGCAAAAGCTACAGTTGTATGGACAACCATAAGAAGTTTTTATTAAGGCACATGGGCTGTGAAACATGTAGTAATAATGTTTCCTATATTTAGATACAGCGTTTCTGTCAGGAAATTTATAATTGAAATTATTTTTGCTAGGACCTAAATTAAGGAGCTTTTCTTTTATTTTATAAACTTCAAAGTGTTCTAACAACATTTCTAAAGTTAAATTAAAACCGTCAATTCCATTTCTATCATATATAAAATCAATAAATAGGGATGTGAAATCTTCTGGTACAACCTCTGCATGAACTCCTCCAACACCTGTTTTAACATTGGGAAAAAGCTTTTTTGCAGTGGCTGCTAATTGCTTTATTACACCCACATGAGTTATATAACCAGTGAATAAAACAAAATCGGGTTTTTCATCTAGTAATATTTCTTCGTAATTTTTCTTTTCTACAATCATGTCAATAATTTTAATCGTTACCTGACTTTTTATTTCTTCAGGTACATTAGATACAAGGTACTCAAACTCTAAAGGTTCACATATCATAACATGCTGAAGTCCTATGGTTTCCTTGTGAGGATTTGGGCGAATTAAAAGTATTTTCATATTGAGACCTTCCTCAAAGTATAAATTGCAATTCTAGGCATGTAGAATTTTTCTTTGATAATTTTTAAATCATCAATTTTAAAACTATTACTTACTATGAGTTGGAAAGCTTCATTAGATGGATAATTAGCCGGACCTGTAGTTAATTTTACAAAGCTTAATATAAATTTATCATAAAGACTGTTACCACTGGCAAAACCAATTAAAACAATGCCACTATTATTTAACAATCTGTTTAATTGCTTCATGACATTTTCAGGGTCTTTATAATAGGGTAGAGAATGAGTGCATATTATAACATCAAATTTATCTTGCAATTGGTGTAAATCAGCCACATCCATTTTAATATGACTTGCTTTAGGATTTCTTCTTTTAGAAACTTCCAACATTCCTTCTGAAAAGTCTATTCCTGTAATACTGAGATGGTCAAATTTGTTGTTTAGCTCCTCGATTAATTCCCCAGGACCACAACCTAAATCTAATATTTTTACTTTGTCACGGCTTTTCATATTTGAAATAGTACTTAAAATATAATTTCTTGTAGGTTTTAAAGAATGTTTTTGAACCCATAGTCTGTCATATTTATTTGCCCAAAAATTCCATATACTTGATTTCATCTATTCTCCTATTTTTTAAAAATATATTTCCAAACTCTTTTAGAAGGGATCATCCTTAAATGTATGCTGTAAAACAAAGTATAAAATAACCACTTTGGCAATTTTGGAGCGAGCACCAAATGTAAAAAATCGAATTTTTCAGGATTTCGAGTAATGAGATTATTTTTTAATAATTCATAATCTTCAGTGCCCTTAATAGGTGTTAAAATTGATACGGTGAACACCTGAATTCTATTATGTTTTATAAATTTATATAAATTCACAAAGTCACTTGTTTCATAATTGGGCTGAACCATAAAAAGGGCTGTTAAATCAATATTATTTTCTTTGATCAGCGATATGACTTTAGGATAATCAAGGGCATTTGTAGTTTTTTCATAGGCTTGCAATTCACTGTTATTAGTCGCTTCAAATCCAACAATTACTTCAATAAGTCCTGCTTGCCTTAACTTCCCAAGTAAATCTTTTTCTCTTAATATAAAATCAGCTCTTAAATATCCAATGATTTTTATTTTTATTTTTCTTTTTATTATAATATCTATGAATTCTATAGCATCACTTCTTTGGGAGAAAAGAACATCATCAACTATCCAGAAGTAGTCAGCATGAATGTTTGCCATTTCATCAATCATTTTTTCATAATTAGCTTTTACATAATGACTAGAGTTCAATTGTTTGCAATAACAGTAAGAACAATTAAAAGGACATCCCACACTGCCTTTAATTAAGGCAACATTCTTTTTTTCTAGGTAATGAAACCGATTAGATACTTGTTTGAATATACTTCTGTCGGCTAATATATTTTCTGTATTATAAATTATTTGTTTATTACCAACACACCAGTATTTTTCAGCAGATTCTACTCCGTCTACTAGACAATCTACCCCATCAATCGAAATAGTTTCATCCATATTTATTATTTTTTCAATTAATGTTTTAAATACATTTAAACTCTGGGTATGACATATATAATCAATGTCTTTAACATGAAATTCAACTGGATTACACTGTATATGAACACCACCCACTATAATTTTAACTAGGGGATACTTTGCTTTATACCAGTGGGCTTGTTTGATAATTTCTTCTTCCGCCACATTGTATCCGGTTAGCACAACAATGTTTGGCTCAACATGTGGTTGAGTAAGTCCTAATAATTCATCAATCACATAATTTTCAATATTCATGCCATTTAGTACAGCTTTTAAATAACATAACTCCAAAGGCTCAGTAACTACTGGTTCAAAAGCAGAAAACACAGTTTTAACGCGTACTTTTTTTAAAAATACAATCATATTTAACCTCAATCCACATTGGAATGTTTGAATACATGATGCTTTACGGGGTACGACTTATAGGATAAAAAAGGAACTAAATGTTCAATAAAAAAATTCAATACAGGGTTGCTGTGATGAATGTATAAATATTTATATTTTTCCTTGCAACCTATTTTTAGCTTACTTTCTTCCGCCGTTTGACCAAATTCTATTGATTCAACTTGCTTTTCAATTCCTACTTCAATTATTTTTATAAGCATATTATAATAAATATCATAGTACTCATTATCTTCTTTTCGAAATCCACCAAAAAAGAAATAAAGCTTACTATTTATTTCTTTTAATTGAACAAAGGCTATTACATCATTGCCTTTTACATCAACGAACTCATACAAATCAGCTTCGTAACTAGTGAAAAATTCCATAGGCAGTATTTCTAAAGGATTTTCAGCCCTTTCCATAATGCTTAAATATAGTCTGTAATGTTTTTTATTAAAATCTTTATTTTCGAATTTTCTTATTTCGATTTTATCTCTATGTTTAAGTGCTTGATTTATCCGTCTTCTGTAAGGACTTCTCAAGGCTTCTAAATATTTGTTAAAGGTAGAATATTTATTTTCAAACACAAAAGTCGATAAAGTCTTCCAACCGCCCTTGAAAGGAGTATCCCCGTTAAGTAAGACTTTTAAGCCTTTTTTTTGTTGAATAACATCTTGTATTACATTAGCATGACCCCAATAACCCTTTTCGCAAACTGATACAGGTAGTCCTATAATTTGTACTTTTGCTCTTAATGGAAATATATTTTTAAAATTAAGCAAATTAAGTTTCAATGAATATGAAATTATTACATTATCATCGATTAACTCATATTCCTGATTGCAGGGATTTATGGTTTCTAATAATTCTAAAAGAGGAATTAATTCATTTATGCCCTCAAATGATTTGCTGAAAGACACAGCCTTTAATTGATCGTTAAGATTGCTAATTAATTTACTTTTGCTCATAAGTTAATTCCTTAATGTAGGCCTTGTAATGTTTAGATTCACAATCAGCCCATTTAATACCAAAATTTTTCGACTTGGTATTTTCAGATAATATCCATCCAGATTCAAAATTATCAAATTTTCCTTTAGTACATTTAAAACAATAATCAAATAAAGCTAAAATAGCTCCCTTGTTTTTTTCGCTAGGGATAACCCCCATTTCAACGATTTTAAACGTAGTAATTTTATTAGAAAACAGATTGTTTTTTATAACAGTTCTTATTCCCACAGTTTCTGTGGGAATCATCAGTTGATTAAAATCAGGATACCAAAGCATAAAACCCACAGGCTTTCCTTCCCGTTCTACAAATAAAAGGTTTTCAGGCTTAAGCAAAAATTTCAAATCTTTAAATAATTCATAATCCTCTTCTTTTTTTCTTAGATAATAAAATAAATGATCACTAAATGCCTGATTATTAACTTCAGTGTAGACACTGCATTCATATTCTAAATTATCTAAATCAGCTTTTCTTACAGTATATCGTGTTTCTAACTTTTTTCTAACATCATCATTTAGCAATGTGTCCATATTTGTCATATCTTTTTTATAGCTTACCATGTCTATTGATTTAAAACCGGTTCTTTCAAAGTATTCATGAATGAATTTTGGATTGTGAGCCATTCCGAAGCTTTGCTTTTTATCATAATCGCTAGCTAAAAATCCTAATCCATAATTAACATGAATGTTTAAGGAAGCAGATATGGTTGAAGCACCTTTTTCCCTTGCCAATTTTTCTGCACGATCCATTATGAGCATAAATCCATCCATATTAAATTCTTCTGATTCAAAAAATCCTATTTGTATATAATTAGGCATCCTATAGGCAAAAGCCAATATGCAAATCATAATAATTTTACCATCGTGTACAACCATAATAGGGTCTAAATCAACAGATTTACAAAGTTCGGATTTTCCATACAACAATCCTTTAACTAACCCAGACAAAGAATCTCTTTTTAATGGATGATTTAAATATTGTTTTTTATAGAAATTTAAAAACGTTTTTCTTGTGTTGCTCTTAACACTTATTAGTTTCATTTTTTCTCCAATTTTTTTATACGATTTATTATAACACAGTAGCCCTTAGGGTACAAATGCTTTAAAAAATCTTAACAAAGAGCTTGTTTCTCGTTAAAAGGAATAAATAGCTTGTCATTTACCTGTGCGCAGTGATTATTCGCATTATTTTTATCAATTATATTAAAGTAGTGTTTAACTTTTAACATATTAATGGTATAATTAAGTATAAAAATATTATAAATAGGAGCGGTGAGATGGCATATTCTGATGATGATATTATTCAGGACTTTGATAACGAACTAAGGTATTTAAATCTTTTATCCAAGCAATATCCCACAATAGCTACAGCCTGCACAGAAATTATAAATTTGCAAGCAATATTAAACCTTCCTAAAAGTACAGAGCATTTTTTGACTGATATTCATGGAGAATATGAGCCATTTAATCATGTGCTGAAAAATGGCTCCGGAAATATAAAGCGAAAAATAACGGAAGTTTTAGGTGACTTATTAAGTGAAAAAGAAATAAAAAGCCTTGCAACACTTATTTATTATCCAGAACAAAAGTTAGAAATTATTCACAAAAACGAAGAGAGTATCGATGCATGGTACAAATTAACCATTTATCGATTGGTAGTTGTTTGCAGAAAAGCAGCCTTTAAATATACTAGAATGAAGGTTAGAAAGGCCCTGCCTAATGATTTTGCTTACATTATTGAAGAACTTATGCATCAAGGTCCAGAGGAATATGACAAAGAAGAATACTACAGTGAAATAATACAGGCAATAATTAGAATTGGAAGAGCAGATGAATTTATAATTGCCATTTCAAAGCTTATTCAGAGATTGGTAATAGATAGACTACATATAGTTGGAGATATATTTGACAGAGGACCAGGGGCAGACATTGTAATGGAAACCCTTTTTAATTATCATGCTGTGGATATCCAATGGGGAAACCATGACATATTGTGGATGGGTGCTGCGGCTGGAAGTGATGCATGTATTGCAACTGTCATTAGGGTATGTACGAGATATGCTAATTTAGATACAATTGAAGATGGATATGGAATAAATATTCTTCCTTTAGCAACATTTGCTTTAGAATTATATAAAAATGACAAGTGCGCAGCTTTTAGACCTAAAGTTGAGGGAAACACAGTTTGTAATGAAAATGATATGAAACTTATATCAAAAATGCATAAAGCCATATCTATAATACAATTCAAATTAGAAGGGCAGATAATTAAAAGAAGACCTCACTTTCGTATGGAAGATAGGCTCCTATTAGATAAAATAAATTGCGATAATGGAACTATCAACATAGATGGCAAGATATATAAACTCAATGACACTAATTTTCCAACCATAAATCCTTTGGATCCATATGAGCTTACTCAGGAAGAAAAAGAAGTTATGGAAAAACTAAAGTCATCATTTTTAAACAGCGAAAAGTTACAAAGGCATGTGAGATTTCTTTATGCTAATGGCAGCATGTATTTGAAATACAATTCAAATTTACTTTATCATGGTTGCATACCAATGAATGAAGACGGAAGTTTTAAAGAAGTACAAATAGGCTCATCGGGAAAATCATACAGTGGCAAAGCTTATTTCGATAGGCTAGAAATCATAGTAAGAGAAGGATATTTCCACAAAGATAATCCTGATGCCAAACTTTACGGCATGGATATGTCGTGGTATTTGTGGACTGGAAAGGATTCTCCTGTTTTTGGCAAAGATAGAATGACAACCTTTGAAAGATATTTTATAGATGATAAAGAATCCCACATTGAAAATAAAAATCCCTATTTTAACTTAGAAGATAATGAAGATATGTGCAAAATAATTTTCGAGGAATTTGGCTTAAATCCAGATGAATCCCATATAATTAATGGCCATGTGCCCGTTAAAATTAAAAAAGGGGAAAGTCCAATAAGGGCTAACGGAAAACTTCTGACTATTGACGGAGGATTTTCTAGAGCCTATCAGGATACTACGGGAATAGCAGGATATACTCTTATTTACAATTCATATGGTCTTATATTAGTAGCCCATGACCCATTTGAATCTACGCAAAAGGCCATTGAAGAGGAGCAGGATATTCATTCTACAACTATGGTCGTAGAAAAAGAAGTTGAAAGAAAAAGAGTGCGTGATACTGACGATGGGAAAAAACTTCAGTCGCAAATCAAAGACTTAGAAATGCTTGTAGATGCTTACAGATCAGGATTTATAAAGGAGCAATGACAAGTTTAACTTAAATCAAAGAAGGCAGCATTTTTCAAAACATTTGAAAATATGCTGCTTTTTTATTGGCTTTAATACTTTATTACCTATTAATAATCTAAATTTATAAATAAAACTATAAAATTCATATTCAACGAAAAATTTATATTATAAAG
>JBGUET010000027.1:0-13928 GCA_041821225.1 Sedimentibacter sp. | reverse complement strand
AGGCAATCCTCTTGTTTATTTTATGCAGTGTTGTATTTGTTAAATTGTATTAAAATTTGAGTTTAGCCTAACCATCTCATATTATCAAGTTAATATTGATACAATGTAAAGTCCTTGATGCAAGGGCTTTTGTTGTTTTTTGAAGAAATATAATAGGATAAAAATTACGCTTAGAGGTATAACTAGTTGGATTTTATTGGAATAAATGCACCGGCGGTGTGCAAATTTCAAGAGGGGTGTGCATTTTTAGCTAGGGGTGTGCACATTTTGGCAGAAATAAGGGATTGCACATTTCTATAGGTTAAATTAAAATGGGATTAAGGATGTTTTAATTGATAAATTTTAATAAATAGATGATTGAAGTTATTTTTAGGAGGATTTTTAAATTATGAAAGCGTATCAAATAAAAATAGAACTAATAGATTCACAGCCACTTATTTGGAGAAGAGTTATTGTTCCAGCAGACGTTACATTTAAAAGATTACATGATACAATTCAATTATCTATGGATTGGTGGGATAGACACGTATATGAATTTGAGTTTCCAGAAGAGAAACTCAGAATTATTAATGATGAGGAAGTTTATGGAGAAAATAAGTTTTATAAAAAGAAGTATAAAAAAAGTAAACCAACAAAAGAAGAAGATCCTTTTGGAATTATAGATAGAATGATTGAAACTACAATAAGACAGCCACAAACCATAAAAATAGATAAGTATATTGAAAATTATAAAACATTTAAATATTTATATGATTTTGGCGATGGATGGAGGCATAAAATAGAATTAGAAAATATAATGAATGACTATAAATTTGGTTATCCAACAATTATAGAAGGAGAAGGTGATTGTCCACCAGAGGATGTAGGTGGGATTTATGGTTATGCAGATTTTCTTGAAGCTTGGAATAACCCAGAGAATGAAGAACATGAACGAATGAAAATTTGGGGAGAGAGTCAGTATTATAGAAAATTTGATATAGATTTTAGAAATGATTTATTAAAGAGCTGTTTAAAACTTAAGAAGAATGAACAAAAATAGGGATTTAAAATATATAATCAAGTATATTATATGTTCCTGCATAGTGACTTGGGCTGTCAATATACAAGCTCTGCTTTTAAAAAATATATAAATAGCACTAAAATAATTACCAATTCTTTTAGTGGTAAGGGATGTCCCTATGATAATGCTTGCATTGAATCATTTCATGCTTCTTTAAAAAAGTAAGAAGTGCATCTTGTTAATTATTTTGATTATGATGCTGCAAGACTTGCTATATTTGAGTATATAGAAGCTCGTTATAATAGAAAAAGGATACATGGTAGCATTGGATATCTAACTCCTAAAAAATGTGAGGAGTTAGATAGAAAAATCTCATAAAAAGTTCAAATTTTTGAGTCTAAGATATTGACATAGATCCAAATTTAATGCGAGAGTGATTTAAGTTTAGTGCAAAAGGATGTTCATAAATATATACCGCTTCCCATATTGCGCGGTAACAAATTTCGTAAATAAATTGTTCGATTTCGTTAGTGTATTTCCCCATGTCCGGTGTTTGTCAAGAGTGTTGTCGTATACGTACTTTCATACAGTGTGTTTTTAAAAAATATAACAGATAAATGAAGAATTTTCAAGTAATACTGAAGTATATTCTTGTGTTTGTGAAGATGTTTTCTTGTATTTGAAGAACTAATGTAATATAATACAAAGAATAACAGGTATAATTATGTTTTTCTATAAAATAGAGAGGTGACGACTATGGAAGTAAGTTATAAAAAATTATGGAAGATTCTCATTGATAAAGAAATGAAAAAAAAAGATTTACAATTTGAGGCAGGAATTAGTTGGGCTTCTGTTACAAAGCTTTCTAAAGGTAAAACCGTTAGCATGGATGTATTGATAAAAGTATGTACGGCCTTGGAATGTGACATTGGAGACATTGTTGAGTTGATTCCGGCAGAGAATGATTCTATAGAAGGGTGAGGTGTGGATATGGCAAGTAGTAATAATTCAAAGATAATCAGTGATGCCCATCCGCATACGATCAAGAAGTTTGAGTTGATTGAGACATACATAAAATCATGGGCCCATAAATTAATGTTAACTGAAAGTTGTACTGGCCTTGCTTTTATTGATTGCATGTGCAACAGCGGAGTATATAAAGATGATGATGGAAATATTGTTCATGGTACGCCTATACGTGTTGCAGAGGCTTTACTTGATGTAGCTAGGACATACCCTGATAAGCAGGTTCAATTATATTTTAATGATTATGATAAAAAGAAAATAGAAGAACTTAAAAAGTATATCCCGACCGATGAAAGAAATTATCATATTATTACAACCGTTCGCGACGGAAATGAACTTTTAAAATGGATAGGACCACAGCTCAACCAGAATAGCCATATGCACTTCTTTTTGTTATATGATCCATATGATGCTTCTATTGATTGGGAAGCTCTCTTGCCGTTCTTTAGAAATTGGGGTGAAGTTTTGATTAATCATATGATTTCCGATTCTATTCGCGCTATATCACAGGTTAAGCGTGATGCGAAGAAAAAGAAATATGAAGGGACATATCAAGTTGACAACTTTTCTGAGTTAGTTCCATATGGAAGCGACAAAGCCGCTTATGAAAAAAGAGTACTGGAAATAATAAACCGTATGAAAGGTTCTTTAGGGAGAGAATACTATGTAGCGACATTTCCCTTCTTTAACAAAAATAACGCGCTGGTTTATGACCTTGTTCATTGTACTAGCCATGCAGCGGGATTTAAGTTGTTTAAGTCAACTGCATGGAAAACTTTCGGTAATAAGTCGTCATCAAAAAATAGACATAGATGTGAAGGGCAGCTGACAATTGATTTGTTTAGTGAAGGATTTAATCGCCCAGTTATAGATGAATATTGCTATAATCTTTATAATATTGTTTCCTATGTTCAAGAGAATTTTAAAGGTCGCAAAAATATTCCATTAGATGATATTTGGGCTCTTCTTGATGCACATCCAGTGTTCCCTTCAAATGGATATAAAAAAGATATTAAAAATATATTAAAGAGAGACTATGATGCGAAAGAATCAAAGAGTAGCTTATCTTTCGCAGATAGGAGAGGTTAACATGCCTGAGATAGAGGAATATATACAACGAAAGACTATGCTCTATAAAACAGGTGTAGAGTATGGAGATTACACAATTAATTTTGTGTTGGGATGTTCGCATGGGTGTAAATATCCTTGCTATGCGTACACAATGAAAAAAAGATTTGGCTTGGTTAAATCCTATGAGGAATGGTGTAAACCTAAGGTGGTTAAAAATACGCTAGAATTGTTAGATAAAGAAATACCCAGACTAAAAGATAAAATTAAATCTGTTCAACTTTGCTTTGCAACAGATCCATTCATGTATGGATATGATGAAGTGGGCCGTATGGGAATAGCAGCAATTCGAAAATTAAACAATGAAGGCATAAAGTGTTCTGTGTTAACCAAAGGCGTGTTACCGATGGAATTAGCGCAGCTATCTAAAGAAAATGAATATGGTATTACTTTGGTATCTTTGGATGAAACGTATAGAGAAAAGATGGAGCCCGGTGCGGCACCTTACGAAGAACGTTTATCTGCCTTGCGTGCACTCCACGATGCTGGATACAACACTTGGGTAAGCATAGAGCCGTATCCGACACCCAATATCCTAGAGCAGGATTTACGCGGTCTGTTAGAAACTGTCGGCTTTGTAGATAAGATTATTTTTGGCCGTACCAATTACAGCAAGGATGCCAGTTCCTACAAAGGCCACAAGGCCTTCTATAACCAAAAAGCAGCAGAAGTGATAGACTTCTGCGAAGAATATGGTATTCAATACCATATAAAGGATAAGACAATTACAGAAGAATGAGGTGAACGCTGTGGCATTATTAAAAGACTTAATCCAGCAGATTGAAGATCCTGCGCTTAGGGATCGAATTCTGAAGGAAACAAATAAATTAGTAAAACTGAAGAAATTTGGCTTGGTATTTGAAAACCATCTGCCGGAGTGCACGCCGTTATACGATGTGTCTATATTTGTTGGCTCAAAAGTATCCTTGAAAAGTGGCAAGGTGAATGACTTTTATGTTGTGTTAAAGATTGATGGAGAAGAAGCTCTTTGTGATCACAGAGAAACACATGAAAAGAAAACTTTTGCCTTAAACGAGTTAGTGGCAATAGCTGAATTTGGTGAGCCAATTTATCCTACATTAAAGCCAATAGATTATGTAGAAAATGCTCCGGACAGTGACCTGTGGCATGCATTGATTGAAGCGGATAATTACCATGCTCTTCAGCTGCTTGAATATCTCTATGCCAGAAAGGTTGATTGTATATATATAGATCCGCCCTATAATACAGGTGCAAGAGATTGGAAATACAATAACGATTATGTAGATAGTTCTGATACATACCGCCATAGTAAATGGCTTTCTATGATGGAAAAGCGGTTGAAATTGGCTAAGAAATTATTAAATCCAGACGATTCCATTTTAATGATTACAATCGACGATATTGAATTATGTCATCTAAGAGTTTTGATTGAATCAATATTTCCTGAATGTAATTTACAAATAGTTGATATGTTTATTAACCCAAAAGGAAAAGCTAGAGTAGGTAGATTGTCTCAAGTGGATGAATATCTTATTCTTGTTTATTTGGGAAGTGCAGCCACAATCCCAGATAGAAATAGCGATTCAGCAGAAGAGATTAGATGGCCATATTTAAGACGTAGTGATGTGGAATCAGCACGTGGCACGACAAAAGGTGGAACACAACAGTTTTACCCGATATATGTAGATGTAAAAACAGAAAAAATTGTAGAACTTGGAGCTGCGCTTTCGCCAGAGCAACCCTTATCTGACGCAAAAAAAATAGATGGTGCTGTTGCAGTATTTCCAATAAGAGAAGATGGAAAACATATGAACTGGGGACTTACTGGAGAAAGCCTAAAATACGCCATAGAGAATGGTTGTGTTAGAGTTACAAAAGGAAAAAATAAATATCAACCTTATAATTTTGCGTACGTAACAATGCCAAGTATAAAAAAGGCTCTATCTGGAGAATACAATATTTCAGGAGTAAAAGAAGATGGAACAAAAATAATTACGCTTCCTAATGGAAGTGAGCATCAGAAGCCGACAGCTTGGAAGGAAACATATTATGATGCTAATGCATACGGAACAAAATTAATTGGAAAAATGCTTGGAGAAAAAAGATTTTCTTTCCCAAAATCATTGTATAGTGTATTAGATGCGCTGCGTATTTATTTGTCGGGAAAACCTCAAGCTTTAGTGGTCGATTTTTTTGCCGGATCAGGAACAACATTGCATGCAGTGAATTTGCTCAATGAAATGGATGACGGACACCGAAGATGTATTATGGTAACTAACAACGAAGTGTCGGAAGTAGAAGCAAAAACTTTTGAGGAAGAAGGTAAACATCCCGGAGAGTATTCTTGGGAAAAATATGGGATAGCGAGATATGTTACATGGCCAAGAACGGTTTGTAGTATTAAAGGTGTAGACATAAATGGCAAGAAACTCAATGGTAGCTATGAAATAACTAAGGAAGAGTATTATAGTGAAAAAGTAAATATACTTAATGAAAATGGAAAAAGCAAAATGAAAACCGTGTTTTTAAAGAAAAAAGTGCAAGTTTATCCAGAATTAATGGGGGTTAAAATGAGCGATGGTTTTCCAACAAATGCGGCATTCTTTAAACTGAGCTTTCTTGATAAAACATCAATTGCTCTTGGAAGACAGTTTAAGGAATTACTACCAGTTCTTTGGATGAAGGGCGGCGCTGTTGGTAAATGCCCAGTGTTGGAAACGAGTGAATTGCCACACATATTAATTCTTCCAGAGAACAAGATGGCGGTTTTAATTGACGAGATTTACTATCCGGAATTTGACACAAAATTGAACGAGAATCCGGAAATCCAAACGGTATTTATAGTGACCGACTCAGAAAGCGCGTATCGCGAGATGATTTGCTATTATGACAACAAGGACTGCTATCAGCTTTACAGAGACTATTTGGATAATTTCCGCATTAATACAGGGAGGTAACCATGAAAGTAGAATTATTTCCATTTCAAAAAAGAGCCCTTGCTGATATTCGTATGAAGACAGCAGAGGCACTTGGTAGCTACCACAGGACAAACGCTCCACAGGTGGTTTCCTTTACTGCGCCTACAGGAGCAGGAAAAACAATTATTATGGCTTCTCTGATTGAAAATATTTTCTTTGGTGATGAAAACTATTCAGAGCAGCAAAACGCTGTGGTAATCTGGCTATCTGATTTCCCACAGCTTAATGAACAGTCAAAATTGAAGATAGATTCCAAGGCGGACAAAATTCGCCTTGACCAGTGTGTGACTGTCACCGAGGACTCTTTTGATAAGGAATTCTTTGAAGATGGCTATGTCTATTTTCTTAATACACAAAAACTCTCAAAGACATCTAATCTTACAAAAAACGGTGATGGAAGAACCTATAACATTTGGGAGACTTTAGCTAATACTGTGCGTGAAAAAAGTGATCGTCTCTATTTCATTATTGATGAAGCTCATCGCGGTATGCAAGGCAGCCAAGCCGGAAAAGCAACTACTATTATGCAAAAATTTATCAAAGGCAGTGATGAGGACAAAATTCCACCTGTGCCGGTGGTAATTGGAATGTCCGCTACAACACAACGATTTAATACACTGATCGAAGGGACATCATCTACCATCCACAAATCTGTTGTTTCTGCAGATGAAGTGCGTGCATCAGGATTACTGAAGGAACGAATTGTTATCACTTATCCGGAAGAAGGTTCTGTGAATAATGACATGGCTATTTTACAGGCTGCAGCAGATGACTGGAAGGAAAAATGGCGCCATTGGCATCAGTATTGCTATGAGCAGCATTATGCTTATGTAAATCCAGTTTTTGTAATACAAGTATTAAATGGTAGTGGAAATAAAATATCGGATACAGATTTAGATGACTGCGTGCAGAAAATTGAAGAACGAACGGGATTTCGGTTTGAAACAGGACAAGTTGTACATACCTTTGGTCAAACAAACGCTTCTTTACCAATAAACGGAATTGAAGTGCGTTATGAAGAACCTTCGCGTATTTCAGATGACAGAAATATCCGAGTTGTCTTCTTTAAAGAGAATTTATCTACAGGATGGGATTGTCCACGTGCAGAAACAATGATGTCATTCAAACACGCAAATGATGCGACCTATATAGCCCAGCTACTTGGGCGCATGGTAAGAACGCCTATGCAGATGCATATTCAAGTTGATGATGTTTTGAATGATGTGCATCTATATTTGCCGTACTTCAATGAAAGCACTGTTAAAGATGTTGTCGAAGCTTTGCAAAGTGCAGAAGGTGGAGATATTCCAACGGATATCTATGGTGAAATCATTACAGGTAAGAAATTTGAAACATTGACGGTTAAACCGAGAAAGAAAAAAGAAGATACTCCTGTTCCTGGTCAATTGACGATAGATATGTTTAGTGAACCTGGTGAAGATACTCCTATTGTAGATGTCTCACATGACCAGAGTGCTGTTGAAATAACTTCTAGTACAGGTGATGTTGTTAATGAAACAAATTCCTCTGATTTTAATATACAGGAACAGGATGATAGCCCACAACCGGCAGCAGGAACACAAAGAACAGATAATCATAATCAAATTACAACACCAAATGATAAAACCGATAGTATGCATACTGCAATTGAAAAGAAAAATAAGCAAGAAGATATCCCTGAAGATTTATTTGACCGTGAAGCTGTAATGAAATTTATAAATGATGCAGGGCTTCTATCTTATACTGTCAGAGCTGTTCGCATTAATAACTATCTCAATTCGCTATTTAAATTGGCGCATTTGCTTACAATGTCCGGCTTATATCGTGAGGTCATTCGAGAAGTGCAATCAGAAATTGCTCAAACGATACACGATTATGTAGAAAACTTGAAAACGCAAGGATCCTATGATGACCTTGTACTTCAGGTTAAAGAATTTAAGCTAGCAACACAAATTTTTGATGCATTTGGAGAAAAAGTAGATAACTACTCAGTACATGATTTGTTTATAACAATGGATACTGATATTGATAGACAATTTAGAGTTGCTAATGTCAAGTTAGGTAATGAAGGAATTGGTATGGTTTATGGAAACAAATATATGGATATTAATGATCCAAGTTCTTTCAAAGTAGATGTTATTTTATTTGTTGCAGATGATGAGTGCATGATCAAGTTACACAACTATGCACAAAAGCGATTCCATGGTTTGAATGATGATTATCGCAGATACATTGCAACTCTTGATTCAGATAAAATCCGCAGACAATATGATAGTATTGTTTCTGATGGTGATATTGTTAGTAAGCATAATTTACGTTTGCCGGAAACTATCCAAATTCCACATGAGGACGGCGGAATGGAATATATGAATCATTTGTTTGTTAATAGCACAATAGGCGTGGCTAAGCTAAAATTAAATTCGTGGGAAGCCGGTGTAATTGAGGAAGAAGAAAAAAGAGATGATTTCGTATGCTGGATTCGTAATCCATCCAGAGGATCATGGGCGCTTTGTATTCCATATGAAATAGATGGAGAAACAAAGCCAACTTTTCCAGATTTTATTGTTGTTAGAAAAGATGATCGTTTGGGATACGTTATTGATCTTCTTGAGCCGCATAATCCAGAGTTCAAGGATAATTTGGGTAAAGCAAAGGGATTTGCAGAATACGCAAGACAGAATCCAGGTGTCGGTCGAATTCAATTGATTCGAATGGGAAAGGATGTTGCTGGCAAGAATAAGTTTAAGCGTCTAGATATGTCAAAAAGTTCCGTCCGTGATAAGGTTTCTCATACAATGACTACTGACGAACTTGACCACATCTTCGATACCGATGGCTTTTTCTCATAATTACTAAATATTATCTAATTAAAAACAGATAATAGTAGAATTATTCTATAAACAAAATGAAAGGCAGCAGTGTTGGATTGAATCAGCGCTGATGCCTTTTTCTTAATCCTTCTTATAAAATTCTATTTCATATTCATCGGCGCGAAGTAAGATGTCTGGCATCCATTTAGGACTTATCTCCATCTGGTTACAGATTATATCTAGCTTAACACCTTGGATACATTCAATAATTAATTCATCGTGAACATGACCGCAGATAAAGCAGTGGGAGAGTGCTCTAATAGATTGCATAAGAATATTTCGACTGATAGCTTGGACGATGTTCTCCACAAACTTTGGACCATAGCTTTCGAGGCGTTCCCATTTTTTGGTGCCGCCGATACCTTCATATGTTACAGACTCGCCACCAAACATATTCTCGCCTATCTTGGGTTTTACATAGCAGAGATTTCTACCAGAAGGAAGGTGGATAAATAAGATACCGCTTTTATATTTGAACTTAATACCATGAGTCTCTGTAAGGCTTCTTGTTTTAATAGCATTTTTCACAGCGGAATCGACTGCCCACCAGAACTGTATGATATTAGGGCTAGATGTACGCCATGCATCTACCAGCGGTTTAAGCTCGTTTTCAGATAGATCCATTTCAAGAGCATCCATTGTTTTTAAAGCACCAACACTGCCACCATATCCAAGTACTAATTTAGCAATTTTACCTTTTTGACGAAGGTGCGAATTAATACCATGTTTCTCAACAGGAACATAAAACATCTGACTAGCACTGGCGCAATAGATATCTTTTTCATCTATAAAGACATCAGCGCGCCATGTTTCTCCTGCTAAATGTGAAAGGACTCTTGCTTCAATTGCAGAGAAATCACTGACGATAAATTTGTAGCAACCAAAACCCTTCACTCCGTTGAGGCCACTGAAAAAATGTCTGTTTTTTCAGTTAGTTTTAATCAATGAGAGGTAAAAGCATGGGATATACACTATTTTAAATATTCCATGTTTTATGTTTTTATATTAGGGTATAAAAAGTCTTATTTCATGCTTTTTAACTTAATGATTCTCTTCATATTAACTGTAAAGATTGATAATGCACCTTGCATTTGCATAGCAATTAGGCCTGATGATGTAGTTACATCATAGCCACGTTGATGTTTAAGTTCACTATTTTTAGCTTCTATCATATAGCGTTCTTTAGCCCGTTCTTTAAAATAGTCACTGTTTTCAAATTCTATTTGTTCTTTGTAAATATTTGATTTTATTAGCAAACAAAAAACTCCTTCCGTTCCACTGCAGGAAATTTTTGTAAGTACACAAGGGGTGCTTATATTAACATTTATGTTAATATAAGCTACGTAAGGGTAACTATTTATTAGTTGTTCTTTTTTCGTTAGCAACCATAAAATGAATCATGCTTCGCAGCACACATTTTATGGTAGGACCCCAGGTGTGTAAAATTTTCCTAGGTGAATTCCCAAGACCAGCTAAAAGACTGCATATTAAGTACTTAAAAATTATATGTTGGAATTAGTTATTGGGGATATAACTAGGGATTAGAAAGAGATTTTGGAGGAATATTAAAAAAATACTTACAATACCTAAATTTTTACAGAGGATTATTTATACTTTTATAGAAATATAATCAATGGAAGGCGATTTTGGGAGGTAATGTAAATGGCGAAAAACACAGGCGAAGGATATCGACAAGGTGCAGTAAAAGATAGATCTCAAACATATAATCCAAAGACAGATTCATGGGTTAAGAGAGATGATGAAACAGGTAGATTTATAGACAGCAAAACTTCTGATGACGCTCCATTTAAAGGAGTAAGAAAAGAAAAATAATTTTGTTTTGGTTTTAAGGTAACCTTCCAGGAATTAAGACTAAACAAAAATTAAAAAGGTAGGTGTTTATTTATGGCTAAAAGAATATTTATCAGTTTTGCAATAGAGGATGATAATTTGAGAGATTTATTGGTAGGACAAGCAAAAAATGAAAAGTCACCATTTGAATTTGTTGATATGTCTGTAAAACAACCTTGGGATTCAGCATGGAAGACAAAATGCAGGACTAAAATCAAAGGATGCGATGGAGTATTAATAATTGTAACTAAAAATACAAAAAATGCTGATGGACAGTTATGGGAAGTAAAGTGTGCTAAAGAAGAGAAAATTTCATGTAGAGGTATATGGGGTAATAAAGATAACCATCCAACATCACTTCCGTCTGAATTAGATGGGGTTAGGGTGGTTAATTGGACATGGGATAATATAACTAATTGGTTAGATACTATGTAAATGAAGGTGGGATAATAAGATGAGAAAAGCTTTAGTTGTTGGAATTAATAATTATCCATCATCCCTATTATATGGTTGTATTAATGATGCATCAGAGTTTGCAAAAATTATTGAAACAAATGGAGATGACTCACCTAATTTTGATGTCCGCTTAATCAAAGATGTTCAAACTAAGTCTGAATTAAAAGGTTTAATATTAGATTTATTTAGTGGGGATAGTGACACCGCCTTATTATATTTCTCAGGGCATGGATATATTGATGATATTGGTGGATATATAGTAACGCCAGATTACAAACCAAATGATTTTGGCGTATCTATGGATGAAATTTTAACAATAGCAAACAATTCAAAGTGCAAGGATAGAATAATAATATTGGATTGCTGCCACTCAGGTGCATTAGGGTCTCCAAAAGTAACTGGGACAGTAGCACATATTAATGAAGGCGTTTCTATTTTAACTGCTAGTAGGGATTACGAAACTTCGTTAGAAATAAATGGACATGGAGTTTTTACAAATTTGTTATTAGAAGCTTTAAGGGGCGGTGCAGCAGACTTAAGAGGGCACATTACACCTGGTAGTATTTATGCTTATGTTGACCAAGCTTTAGGTTCTTGGGATCAAAGACCTGTCTTTAAAACAAATATTACAAGATTCACATCATTGAGAACTGTTAAACCACAAGTTCCAGTAGACACTTTAAGAAGGATAATTGAGTATTTCCCAATACCAGAGAAAGAGTTTAAATTAGATCCATCCTTTGAAGATACAAATACAACAATAGTAGAACTTAAGATTATTGAACCCTATGCAGAACCTAAAAATGTAGCGAAATTTAAGCAACTGCAAAAATTACAGAGTATAGGGTTGGTAGTACCTGTTGATGAAGATTATATGTATTTTGCAGCTATGAATTCTAAATCATGTAGATTAACAGCTTTGGGTTGTCATTATTGGAGACTTGTGAAAGATAAAAGGATATAATAATGGTATTGAAGTACCTTATGAAATAGTAGACCGTAGACCTGGGGATATAGCAACCTGTTATGCTGATGTAAGTAAGGCTAAGAACGAACTAGGCTGGATAGCTAAAAGAAGTATATTAGAAATGTGCAGGGATTCGTGGGGGTTTGAAAAAAATTATAAAGAATAAGAAAATTTGGGGGGATAGAAATGAGTCATATGAAAGATATTATGGCGGAAGAAGAGCAAAAAAGACAAAATAAATTAAACGGTTACAGAAAAAAATTAGAAATGGAAGGTACTTACGAAATGGAATGCCCTTATTGTTGTGAGGCATTAAGTCGTGATGATATAAAAAAGGAGCAGTGTATACACTGTGGGCATGACTTGCCATGGAACATAGAGGATTAGTTTTAAAATGGTTATGTGAAAAACAGCTGAGATTAAAAAGAGAAGGGGATTATTTATGAATAAACTTGAAATTGAAAGGGCAATTTCTAAGGAATGTAAAGAGTTGCTTTTAGAGTTGAAAGCAAATAATGAGAAATTTGATGGTAAGGGAATAGAAAAATTTCAAAAGCGATTATGGCAAATAGCCGATAAATATGGGACTGACGGTGCAAATGTTTTTAATATAATGATGAAAAATTATAACGATATCAATGGGGATATCAAAGATGCTTAAGTGTGGTATAGCATTAGTCATATCAAATTATGAATATGATGATATAAATATTAACAATCTTCCATCATGTAAAAAGGACGGACAGGATATGGATAATGTTCTTCAAAACTTAGGTTTTGATACATTAGTAGCTAACAATTTAAACCGTGAAGAATTGCTTGAACAAATTGTAGAGTTTATAGAATTATTACCATTATATCAGGTAGCCCTTTGTTATTATTCAGGACATGGATTACAAATTGATGGTAAAAATTATGTCGTCCCGAGTGATGCGAAATTTGTTAATAACAAAGCAATTCTAATTAATATGAGTTTAGTAGAAGTTGATTTGATTGTAGATGGATTTAAAGAAAATTCCCAAAATACTAATTTACTTATTCTAGATGCATGTAGAACTAATCCATTTCTTAGTAAAGGTTTTGCTCCTAAAGGATTGGCTGAGATAAATGCTGGTGCAGGTACCTTAATATCATATGCAACAAGTCCAAATGATGTATCAATAGGTTATAATTCTGAAGAAATAAACAGTTTATTTACAAAACATTTTATAAAGAATATAGTAAAGCCTAATTTAAGGATAGAAGAGATCTTTAAACTAACTAGAATTGATGTAGAAACTGAAACAGACGGTAATCAAATACCGTGGGAAAGTACATCTTTGAAACAAGATTTTTTCTTTATTAAAGAAGATAATGAAATTATAAACAATAATATATATAAAGCAATATCCAATTTTAAAGATAATGGTAAAGTTTTGATTAAGTTATCAGAAAAATATTCATTTACGATAACAGAGATTTACTTAAGATACTATCATTATAAGATGAATTTACCAGGAGGTATCTACTTAGGAGATACTGAGATTTATGGTTTGGCACTAAAAAATGTATTAGAAAACGGATTTTATTACAAAAATTATAGGTGGTATTATAAAGGTAAACCCGTCAAAATGGGAGAATTCCTGCATAGAGTTCCATCTACTGATAATAAGCCATTAGTAGTAATGATA
>JBGUET010000026.1:0-13972 GCA_041821225.1 Sedimentibacter sp. | reverse complement strand
GCAGTTGTAACAGCTTGGATGAATTCAGAAGGACACAAAGCAAATATTCTTTCATCTAATTTCTCGAAAATTGGTGTTGGTTACGCTACTAACTCTAGTGGAACACCATATTGGACACAAATGTTTACAAACTAATAAAATTGATTATTATATCACTAGAAAAAGAACAGTTCGAAATGGATTGTTCTTTTTCTTATATTGTAAAATTTTTATATTTATTTTATATTTGTTTAAGATTTATATGATATTATTAATAAGTGTATGTTATATTTAAAATATATAATATGTTTGTCTCATGAATATAATTATGAGTTTTTTTAAAATTAATAAATAAAATTATAAGAGGGGTATAGTGGGTGAATATGAAAATTAAAAAATTCAAAAATCTAATAATAGTTTTAGTAATACTTGTTATTGTAGTTATTGGTGTGTACACAGTCATGAATAAAACTAAGACTACTGATACAGATGCAATTTTAAGTGAAGAAGTTGAATACACAGTTGCAAATGACAGTATATCCATTTCAGTTGCAGAAAGTGGAAGTATAAATCCAGTAGATAAAAGAGTGGTAAAATCTGAAATTGATGGTACAGTTGATAAAATTTATGTTACTGAAGGAGATATTGTAGAAAATAACCAAATATTAATTTCTTTAATGTCAGATAATGCCAACGACAATCAAACCGAAATCAATGATATTAATCTTAACATTGAAAAAACTCAAAAAAGTTTAAATGATTTATACGACAGCCAAGGGGACTTGAATATTTATGCTCCAAGTTCTGGTATTGTTTCTAATATGAGTATTGAGGTTGGTGACCAAATAAGTGCAAATTATAGTATAGCATCAGTTAAGGATACTGATAATTCTTATATTGAAGTATACTTCTCACAAGCCCAATATGATAAAATATCTGTAGGCGACCGTGCATCATCTTTTATGATTAGCTATTTTTCAGATATATCTGGTATAGTTTCTGAAAAAAACAGCACTCCCGTACAAATGGGTGGTGGTACATTTGGATATTTGGTAACCGTTAAAATAAACAATCCTGGAGGATTGAGTTTAGGAGATCTTGCTCAAGTTACTGTATCTAATAGTCAAGGAACTTATAATGGTATGATCAATGGAAAAATAGTTGATGTGGCAAAAGAAAATATAACATCAAAAGTTGCAGGCAAAATAAAATCAGTAAATACAGAAAATGGTAAATATGTTTCTGAAGGATCTATTATAGCAACCATTGAAGGTGATGATTTAGACCTTGACATAGCTGACAAACAAAATACAATAGCAAAATACAAATCACAAATGAGCGATTTAATTGAAGGAGATACAGTTTATTCACCTATGAAAGGAACTGTGTTGAAAATAGCCGTATCTGAAGAAGAAGTTGTTGACAGAACAACATCGTTGATGACTGTGGCAGACCTAGATAATATGGAAATTGTTATTCAAGTTGATGAACTTGACATAAATAAAATAGCACTTGGCCAACAGGCTAATATTACCTGTGATGCTTTTAAAAATGAAACATTCAGTGGCAAGGTAACTAAAATTTCCATGGAAGGAACAAATGTGAGCGGAGTTACAACATACGATGTAACAGTAAAATTGGATGATAGAAAATCTCTCATGTCTGGTATGAACGTGGATGTTGAAATACTAGCTGACAAAAGGGATAATGTCATAGTTGTTCCTATTGAGGCACTTCACAAATCAAATGGAACTTACATGGTTACTGTAAAAGATTCCGCTGGAAATAAAAATGAGGTTAATGTTAGTCTTGGACTTACTACAGATGAAAAAGTTGAAATTACCAGTGGTCTCAAAGTAGGCGATGTAATAGTATACAATAAAATTAAATCAACCATTTCTACCGACACTAAAAATGTTTCATTTCCTGGCATGGGCGGAGGTAATAGAGGTGTCAAACAATGATTAATTTAAAAGATATTACAAAAACCTATGATATGGGCACTGTTCAAGTACAAGTTCTTAGGGGCATAACTTTTCACGTAGCTAAAGGTGAATATATCTCTATAATAGGTCCTTCAGGTTCAGGAAAATCAACACTCATGAATATTATTGGTTGTCTTGATGTTCCAACTACTGGAGAATATTATTTAGATGGAAAAGAAATTAGCACCTATAATGAAAAACAGCTGTCTAAAATAAGAAATGAAAAGATTGGATTTGTATTTCAAAAGTTTAATCTTTTACCTAAATTATCAGCCTACGAAAATGTAGAGTTACCTCTCGTATACAGAGGTATGCCATCTAAAGAAAGAAAGCAAAAAACCTTAGATGCCCTAGAAAAAGTGGGTTTACTTGATAGAATGAACCATAATCCAACAGAATTGTCAGGAGGGCAGCAACAGCGTGTTGCTATTGCAAGAGCTTTGGCAGGAGAACCTTCAATTCTTCTTGCAGATGAACCTACAGGAAATTTAGATTCTAAATCAGGCAGCGATGTAATGAATTTAATAAAGCAGCTTAGCAAAGAAGGAAAAACAATTGTTCTTATAACTCATGATAATGAAATTGCAAAGGCAGCCCAAAGAAATATAATTATAAAAGATGGATTGCTTTTAAATAACATTATTTATTAGATGAAGAGAGGAAATTAATATGAATATAAAAAGCGTAACAAAAATGGCCTTTCAATCTATTTTGTCAAACAAAATGAGAACATTTCTTACAATGCTTGGCATCATAATAGGTGTATTCTCTGTAATAGTGCTTATATCCTTGGGTCAAGGTGCTACAGCTGGTGTTGTTGACAGCATATCAAGCATGGGTTCAAACATAATTAATGTAAATGTCTTTGACCGTAAAAAATCATTTGATTATAAAGATATATACGATTTAGAAAAGCTTGAAGGCGTAAAGAGTGTGACACCTGTTTACACAGCTAGGTCAACAATTAAATATGATTTGGAAACAACAGACGTAAGTGTTACTGGGGGTAATGAAAATTATTTTGATATTAATAACTACCAAGTTAGTTCAGGCAGGGTTGTAAGTCCTGTAGACATAGATTATAGAAATAAAGTTGCAGTTATTGGTCAAACAACCGCCGAAGATTTATTTGGCCAGGATAATCCACTTAATAAAGAAATTTCTATAGATGGAGAAAAATACTCAATTATTGGTATCCTAAGTAATAAAGAAAATTCTATAATGGGTGACAGCAATGATGTTGTAATAGTGCCCATAACTACTTTAATGAGACAATATAATACAATTGCACTTACTAGCATTACCGTCCAGGCCAAATCTGCAGAAGAATCTACTGCAGCAACACAAAATATTAAAGATTATTTATTTAAATATTTTGGAGATGAAGACTCTTACAATGTATTCAGCCAAGACCAAATGTTAAATGTTATGAATGAAGCTACTGGAATGCTCACTGCTATGCTTGGCGGCATTGCAGGTATATCTCTTTTAGTAGGAGGCATAGGTATCATGAATATCATGCTTGTTACCGTTACCGAGCGAACAAGAGAAATAGGAATTAGAAAAGCAATAGGTGCAGGGAGAGCTAACATCCTAATTCAATTTTTGATTGAATCTTCTGTAATGAGTGGTTTAGGAGGTATTATAGGAGCAGTTTCTGGTGTAGTTGCATCTTCTGTAATAAGTAATGTAATAGGCATAAATTATGTTATTAATATTCCTGTAATAATTGGATCCTTCGTTTTTTCTTTAATTGTTGGTGTTTTCTTTGGATTGTACCCTGCAAACAAAGCATCTAAATTAAAACCAGTGGATGCATTACGATATGAATAAAAAATTCAGGTAAAAATTCACACAATATTGTATTAACGAAAAAGCAGGCAGTTTCAAAAACTGTCTGCTTTTTCATTAAAAAATCAATCGTTGGAGCTATTAAATCCAACCAATTTAAAATTATTTTTGTACTTCTAGAATTGCTCCTCTGTTGCCAGATGTAACCTGTGATGCATATCTTGCTAAATAGCCTGTTGTTATCCTAGGCTGTCTTGGCTTCCATGCTTTTCTTCTTTTTTCTAACTCTTCATCAGATACAATGAAATCTATTTTATTTGCATTTATATCTATTTTAATAGTGTCCCCTTCTTCAACTAATGCAATGTTGCCACCCACTGCTGCTTCTGGAGAAACATGTCCTATGGAAGCTCCTCTAGTAGCTCCTGAGAAACGACCATCTGTTATTAATGCAACACTTGTGCCTAGTCCTCTGCCTATAATAGCAGCTGTAGGATTTAACATTTCTCTCATACCAGGCCCACCCTTTGGTCCTTCATAGCGAATAATCACAACATCACCAGAAACAATTTTTCCTCCGTTAATTGCATCTATTGCATCCTCTTCACAATCAAAAACCCTTGCAGGTCCTTCATGAATAAGCATTTCTGGTGCTACTGCTGAACGTTTTACAACACATGCATCTGGAGCAAGATTACCTTTTAAAATAGCTATACCACCAGTTTCACTGTATGGGTTTTCTATAGGTCTTATAATTTCAGGATTTTTATTCACACAGCCCTCAATGTTTTCTCCAACAGTTAAACCAGTGCATGTAATTAAGTCAGTTTTTAACAAACCCTTCTTGTTTAATTCATTCATTACAGCGTAAACACCGCCTGCCTCGTCTAGATCTTCTATAAATGTATCCCCCGCAGGTGCCAAATGACAAAGATTTGGTGTCCTAGAACTTATTTCATTTGCTACATCGAGATTTAAATTTATGCCTGCTTCGTAAGCAATAGCTGGAAGATGAAGCATGCTGTTTGTACTGCAGCCAAGTGCCATATCAATAGTCAATGCATTCATAAATGCATCTTCAGTCATAATATCTCTTGGTTTTATATCTCTCTCTAAAAGTTCCATTATTTTCATTCCAGCATGTTTTGCAAGTCTTATTCTTTCTGAATACACAGCTGGTATTGTACCATTGCCTTTTAATCCCATACCGATTGCTTCAGTTAAGCAGTTCATACTATTGGCTGTGAACATTCCTGAACAAGAACCACAAGTAGGGCATGCTGAATTTTCATACATTTCCACTTCTTCTAATGATGTTTTACCTGCATTGTATGCCCCAACAACTTCAAACATACTAGACAAACTAGTCTTCTTTCCATTAACCTTACCAGCTAGCATTGGTCCGCCGCTTACAAATATGGTAGGTATATTTACTCTTGCCGCTGCCATTAAAAGTCCTGGTACATTTTTATCGCAGTTAGGAACCATTACCAAAGCATCAAATGCATGTGCCATAGCCATTGCTTCTGTAGAATCTGCTATTAACTCTCTTGTTACTAAGGAATATTTCATTCCTTGATGTCCCATTGCTATACCATCACATACTGCTATTGCAGGAAATACAACTGGTGTTCCCCCTGCCATTGCAACTCCTAATTTTACAGCTTCAACGATTTTGTCCAAGTTCATGTGACCTGGTACAATTTCGTTGTATGAACTAACTATTCCTATTAAAGGTCTATTTATTTCTTCCTTCGTTAACCCCAATGCATTAAAAAGCGAGCGGTGAGGCGCCTGCTGTACACCTTTAGTTACTGAATCACTTCTCATTATTTCCCTCCTACTATAAATTTATTTTAAATTTCAATATGATTAAATTAGCACAGTCTACTTCACCAATTTATCAATTACCTGTTGCTAGCACACTTTTGGCTATTTTTAATATTAATTACTATAAATTTGTTCCTAGCTATATTGTTAGCAATTGAATAAGTCATACAAGAACCCATTAAAATCATACCAACATTTGCAGAAAACACTAAAGAATAATAATAGAGTATATAAAAACCTCTCGCACTAAATACATCAAATATATTTAGGGACGAAAGGTCTTCCGTGGTACCACCCTATTTTGCGTCAACTTGCGTTTATCGCCTCAATCAAGTCGAAAAAAATCTCTATTTTTTTGAACTCTATCCCTATAACGTTGGAATACGTCCCTGCCTATTTAGACTAGGAAGCTCAAGAGTGATCATTATACTTCATAACACCGATTTTCACCATCCATCGGCTCTCTAAAGTTAGTTTTAAGTACTTTTATCTCTATCAATGCTGTTGCTTAATTTTTAATAATTATACACATGTATACTATGCTTGTCAATGATATAATATTATGATTCGGTAAAGTCCTTATAAACGGCCATTGTTTCACTCGTGAATTCAAAATCAAACTTTAAATATATAGTGTAGTTTTTCCTACAACTAAAAATATTGCTTAAAATTTTATTGCGAATTTTTTTTATGTAAGTTATAATTTAGGTATTAAAATAAATATTTATTTATCAATATTATAAACAATATGGTTGGATAATTTCTAGCAAAATACCATAAATTGTTTAATAATGGATTCATTCTTCTATTAATCATTATAGCTGCGAGTAGATTGCTATTCGTTTTTTTATTTTAGCAACTGTATTTAAATAAAATGTTACTTTAAACCATAGGAGGAAATATGGAAAAATATTTTAAATTAAAAGAAAACGGCACAAATGTATCTACTGAAATCATTGCTGGTTTCACAACTTTTTTTGCAATGTCATACATAATTTTTGTTAATCCTGCAATATTATCAGCAACAGGGATGCCTTCTCAGGCAGTTTTTTTGTCAACAATAATAGCTGCAGTAATTGGAACCCTAATAATGGGCTTGTTTGCAAATGTTCCCTACGCACAGGCTCCAGGAATGGGTCTTAACGCATTTTTTACCTACACTGTTGTTTTCGCTCTGGGTTTCACATGGGAGCAAGCATTAGCATTGGTATTTATCTGTGGTATTGTTAATATTACTATTACTGTTACAAAAATTCGCAAAAGCATAATCAAAGCAATACCAGAAAGTTTACAAAATGCCATAAGCGGTGGAATTGGAATATTCATAGCATATATCGGTATAAAAGGAGCTAACTTAGTTCAGTTTACTTCTGAATCAGCAAGTATTCTTTCAGTTAACGGTCAAACTTTTGCATCAGGTGAAACATACTCAAATATTTTTTCAGTTGTTTCAAATGGAGGAATCATACCAGCACTTGTTGATTTCACAAATTCTGGTACTCAACTTGCCTTAATTGGACTTTTAATTTTAGTAGTTTTAATAATTTTAAAAGTCAAGGGTGCCATACTTATTAGTATTATTGCAACAACAGTAATAGGCATTCCATTTGGTGTTGTTGACATTGGTTCAGCATCGGCTAGTTCAGGTAATATAGGTTCTTCATTTACAGCACTTGGAACGACTTTTGGTGCAGCTTTTGGACCTAGAGGTATGCAGTCCCTATTTTCTGACCCTTCCCGCATACCATTGGTAATTATGACAATATTTGCATTTAGTTTATCAGATACATTTGATACCATTGGTACATTTATAGGAACAGGAAGAAGAAGTGGAATATTCAGTGAAGAAGATCAGAAATCACTAGAAACAAGCACAGGCTTCAAATCTAAAATGGATAAAGCATTATTTGCAGATGCCGTAGCAACATCAATTGGAGCAATATTTGGAACATCTAATACAACAACCTATGTAGAAAGTGCTGCAGGCATTGGTGCAGGAGGACGTACAGGTTTAACAAGCGTCGTTACTGCTTTGTTATTTCTCTCATGCATATTAATAGCGCCAATTGCAGGTATCGTTCCTGCTGCTGCAACTTCACCAGTATTAATAATAGTTGGAGTTATGATGATGTCTTCATTTACAAAAATCAATTGGGAAGACCTTGAAGAAGCAATTCCTGCATTTTTCGCATCAGTCTTTATGGGATTTTCCTACAGCATTTCATATGGTATCGCTGCAGGTTTCATATTCTATTGCATAATCAAATTATGCAAAGGACAATTAAAAGAAGTTCATCCAATACTTATAGTTTCAACTTTATTATTCGTAATAAACTTCGTAGTTTTGGCGATAATATAATTATAGTATATAAACAATCAAATAAAAAAGCCAAAAAATCAAAATTTTGATTTTTTGGCTTTTTTATTTGATGACTTTTTACACATAATCTTGCAATTGCAACAAATAATAGTTTTTCATCTCATTAGCTAACAAGCAAATTAATGAATGCATATTTTAATAAATTGCATAAATTGCACAACTTATAGTTTATTCCATTTTTTTTTTATGTTTTTTTGCATCTTTTTATTTACAAGTTGCATTTTATATGCTATAATAAATTATCAAGAATGTTGGAGGTATTTTTATGGGTATGCCAGTGAAGGATATAAGAGATGTTGTTGCAAAAATGACTTTCACAAAATGCGGGACTATAACATGCATATATAATGTAGACAGCAAATGTAGCCAAAAAGAATGTGAACTGCATGAAAGAGGATTAAAAAAAGAAGAAGATTAGTATCTTATTGATATTGTTATTAATATATTTATTATAATAAATATAAAGCGGAAGAAATATTATATTTTCTTCCGCTTTTTTTATGTAATTAATCTATACAGCAAGTTCTTCCGTTTGTATTATTTTTAAATATTTCAATGCTTCTATTGCATCCCAGAAAAAGTATTCTAACCCTATTAAGTCCGTTAGTCCAGAACGGTCAAACATATCTTTGACATTACCCTGCACTGCACAAAATAAAATTGATGTATTTTCTCCAGATATTTTATTTATAACTTCCTTGAATTCACTCACCGCAGATTCATCAATGCTTGTTACCGCTCTCATAGAGATTATAATATTTTCTGTGTCCTTAGAATGTTCAACCAACTTCTTAAGTTTTTCTTTTGTTATGAAAAATAGTGGACCAGTCAAATATATAATCTTTGTATTAGTATGGTCTGAAGCAATTTCATGTCCCTTTATTCTATTTATATCAACAGAACTCACTTCAATTTTAAGTTCGCTGTTTTTAACAACAAATATCATTATTCCTAAAAATACTCCTATTAAAATTGCAATTGTAAGGTCGAACATTACTGTAGCAACTAAAGTTATTGAAAATTCCAAAATTGCTGTTCCAAATTTATTGTTAATAATGTATTTAATTTCATGCCATTCATTCATACGCCAAGCTGTGACCATTAGAACGCCCGCTAAAGCAGCTAATGGAATTTCAGACATTACTGAGCCTAAGAGGAACATGGAAGCTAGTAAGCCAAATGAATGTATTATACTAACCAAACGGGTTTGTCCACCAGATTTAATTGCTACACTTGTACGGGCAATTGCTGCCGTAGCCGGAACACCTCCAAACAATGGTATAATCATGTTTCCAATGCCTTGAGCTATTAACTCTCTATCTGCATTTAATGGTTCGTTTTTCATCTTCCCTGCCGATGCACCACACAATAAACTTTCAATCATGCCTAGCATAGCAATACTTATAGCAGGATTAATCATATTGATTATGTTTGAAAAAGACAGTGCTCCAAATGTAAGCCTGTTTTCAGAAAATAAAGTTTTCGGAATTTCTCCTACTGTAATTACAGGCAATTTTAAAATCCAGTTTACTGATAAAGCTATGATTATACCAGCCAATGAAGATGGAAATTTCGCATTCCATTTTTTAGGCCATATTATCATAACAAAAACAACAAGCAGTCCAAATAAAATTGCATACATATTTGGAGAAAACCCAAGTTTTGAATATGATAGTAGCTTTTGTATTGCATTTTCTCCCTGGGAAGTAGTTCCTAAAAAATTATCTACTTGTCCTAGTGCTATTATTACTGCAATTCCAGATGTAAATCCTGTAATTACAGCTGATGGTATAATTGATACTAATCTTCCAAAATGAAATGTTGCAGCAATAAGAAGTATTATTCCTGATAGAAATCCTGCTAGAAAAACTCCTTCCATTCCACTTTTCATAGCTAATGCCATTAAAATAGCTGACATTGCACCAGTAGGCCCTGATACTTGGTAAGAAGCCCCTGATAATCCACCTATTAAAAGGCCCGCAATAATTGCTGTTATAAGTCCCGCTGCAGCATTAGCTCCTGAACTTACACCGAAAGCCAATGCCAAAGGCAAGGCTACTGCAGTTACCGTAAGACCTGCCATAAGGTCGTTTGAAAACTTTTTACGATTGTACCCTTTAAACTCAAGCTTTAAATCTTGAAAATACTGTTTTACCATTTCCATCTCCACGATAATTTTAAATTATAATACCCAATGAATGTTATCACTTTCCATACTTAAACACAACAAAAAAATCGCTGTATTCCAACGATTTTTATGAAAACCTTTCCAAAATTTTTTTGCTATGCAAAATCTTTACTTATTGTATCTTTATTTCAACATCAGAAATTCTAACATAATCTATTTCTTTCATATTTAAAGGTTGCTTAAATATCAAGTTAATTGTTGATGATAGTGTATTTGTGCTAATACCGCTATTTTCTATTTTCACAGTTGAACCATCCTTCATTATTACATTAACTGAATCTTGCAAATTATGATTATGATTTTCCGAATTAATTAAAATATTATTTATTAACTTAACAGTTACTGACAAAGGAGATATTTTTACATTTCTTACAATATAACTTTTACCTTGTATTTCAACTTTTTTATTAACATTTATAGTCTTGGTTGTATTTTTATAATCCGCCTTGAAGGTAACTGCCCACTCTCCATTTGTTGAACTTACTTTATTTACTAAATTATATTTAAAATCATAATTCTTTAGGTCTTCCATATTTGTTATATTAAATATATAGTAATCATAATCTACACCTTCATATACTTCAGAAAAAACAAAATCACTGTGCAATTTATCATCTGTATTGCTTTTGTTTTCAAAATAAATATCTCCAATACTATGGTCCTCACTGTCCTCACGTAAAATTCTCAAGCAAAGTTTTTCTTCCACAAAACCAATATTGTCTATATAAATATTATTATCATCAATTATTTTAGAATATTTAACAGGAAGCTCATAGGATGGAATTATATTGTTCATATATTCTATTTTTTCCTTTTCCTCATCTGAAATATTTTCTGCTATTGTCTCAGTCATAGCTGATTTATTTTTATTCTCTTTTAAAACTTGATTTAAATAATCATTGTTTTCAGATAAAAATTCGTATGCTTTCAACATGTTTTCTGGCTCGATAATGGTGTACTCAGTTAAATTTTTGATTGATAATTTTAATTTTTTACCAACGGTCTTATTTACAGTATTCCCTATTAAAATAAACGTAGCTTTATTATCGCTAGCATCGTCATCTTCGATTTCATACCAGGTGTAACCTCCTGAATTATTAAAGTCAAGGATTAATGACTCAAATTCAATGTAATCTGATTGTTTAAAACTTTCACCATTCTCTTTTATTAGTTCAAATATTATATAAAAAGAATTTTCGTCCCCAAGCATACTCGCCACATTAAAAGTTATTCCATTTGTAGAGTAGTTTTTATCAATAACCGTTCCCATTTCATTAACGTACTTTATATTTTGTCCAAATAAATTATAATAGATGCTAGATAATCCACCTTGAGCAAACACAACAGCAAATGAAAGAATCAAAGTCATAACCGCTACAAGTGGTATAAAAAATCTCTTCTTAGTCCGGTTTTTATTCTGCAAATTCACCTTATTAATTGTTAGATTTTTTATCCTTTTCATTTCATCTCTTGTAATAAATTCTTCATTAACATTAATATTATCATTTTGTAAACTATAATCATCAAGAAGTTCATCTATCTTTTTCATATTAACGTCCTTTCTTTATAAAATAATTCCATTATTTATAAGCGCTGTTTTCAGTTTCTCTTTTCCTCTGTAAAGCTTGTTTTCTACTGCCTTTGAATTTAAATTAAGAGATAGAGCAATATCTTTAACTGCTTCATACAAATAGTAACGCCTTAGGAATATATCCTTGTCTGGCTGAGGAAGACTATCAATTGTATCTTTTATAATTTTTTTATTAATTGAATTTGATACTTCGTTATTTACATCAAAATCTAACTCCAAACTATTTTCTTCTAATGGTATTAATTCTCCTTTGTTTTTTTTGCCTCTTATTGCATTTATGCTCACATAACGTGCAATTGATATTATATAGTTTTTAAGCATTCCCTTGCTATAGTCATAATTCTCTACAGATTTCCAAAGTTGAATAAATACATCTGATACACATTCCTCAACATCTTGAGGATTTTCATATCCAACTATTCTCACAACAATAGTTTTAACCAATGATCCATATACATCAATTGCACAGGACAAACCCTTAGAAGGATTATTTTTCAAAAGCTTTATTAAATTTTCATCATTCATTATGTCCTCCATTATTTAAGCTCCTCATATATATATTCACATTTAAAAATGATTTCACTCATTAATTATAAAATTAATTATGTGCTCTGCAAAATTACTTAAATTATAAATAGCATATTAAAATGTCTTGCATCAAAGTGTAAGACATTTCAATATGCTATTTAATACTCATTATTTAGATTTTCATATCCTTTAATCTTTCCTTTTATAGATAGATAACAAGGGTTCTACTACAGCAATATAAGTTAAAATCAAAAAAATATTAGTCAAAAGTGAAAATCTTCTAATTAATAAAAAATAAAAAGCGACTAGTATTATGAAATTCAATATTCTAGAAACGGCAATTGCACCGTGAACGGTTCCACATTTAGTACATTTGTAAATGTAGCGATTTCTATAATATTGCTTATAAAATTCCGAAATAGATACTTTTGAACCACAATTACTGCATTTTCTTATCATTATATTTTTCTCCTATCTTTTAAATCGGTTAGAAACTCAAGTACTAAGCACTTGAGTTTCTATGTATAAATTTATTATAGTATTATTTTATCCATTGTTATGTCGCTTAAATCCTTGCAGCCAGTCATAATCATAACATCTCTTAATTCAGCACCAATTTTATTTGTATAAAGTTCAACACCTTCAGCCCCGCCTCCAAAAGCAGCTATTACATAAGGCCTTCCTATTAATACTGCATCAGCTCCTAAAGCTATTGCCTTAAACACATCGGCACCTGAACGGATTCCACCATCAACAAAAATTTTCAGTTTATCACCAACAGCCTCTCTTATTTCAGGAAGTACTGAACAAGTTGCAGGTGCATCTGCAAGAACTCTTCCCCCATGTGATGATACCACAATACCATAAGCGCCTGCTTGCAACGCTTTTTTTGCTCCGTTTGCAGTCATAACACCTTTTATAATAAAAGGAATCTTTGTTGATGAAGAAATTTCAGAAAGTTCTTCAACACTTTTGGCTGAAACAGGCTTACCAGCTAAAGCTAAGTTTATCAGCCCGGCAGAATCAATATCCATGGCAAATGCCATTGCATTAACTTCTTCAATCAATCTAATTTTCTCTAAAACTTTTTCATTTTTCCACGGCTTAATAGTAGGAACTGCAACTCCATCTGCAGCTTTAATAATTGGAAGGCTGTCCAGAAAAAGATTATCGCTAGGTCCATCACCTGTAAAAGCCGCACTTCCTGCTTTAGCTGTTCCATTAACTATTGCTTCATCATACTCAACTTCAGTAATTGCACCATTATAGTTAAGGCTCATTCCACCTATTGGTGCTGCAAAAAACGGATATTGAAATGTTTTACCAAACAATGAAACGGAAGTATCCTGAGCTTCGTTTTTATAAATTACATCCATATTTATTTTAACTGATGATAGAAAATCGAGGCAGACAGTAAATGCATTGGCCTTTCCTTTTCCACCAACACCTGGTATTTCTCCACGGCATGCAATACCATTGCACTCCTTACATACTCTGCAATTTGGAGCCATTTTTATTCTTGCACTTTCCAATAATTCTTGATATGTCATAATTCAGTCTCCCTATAATTTCAAATTTTTATAATTATTTCATTACACTTATTATTTGCTTTTCATGTATTCTATTCTTTCAACTACTTTATCCATCATAGATTGATATTTTATGAGTTTTTCTTTTTCTTCATTAACTACGCTTTCTGG
>JBGUET010000025.1:0-14203 GCA_041821225.1 Sedimentibacter sp. | reverse complement strand
ATGGATAGAATTGTAGAGGTTGATTTCTTAGATAATTCAATAAAAGAAATAACAAAAGAAGAAGCACACAGAGAAGGGATAATGCATAGAGCATTTTCTGTTATTATTTATAAAGGCAACAGCATATTGATGCAACAGAGAGCTTTAGATAAATATCACTGCGGAGGTTTGTGGACAAACACATGCTGTTCACATCCTAGGTGGAATGAAAACATAAATGATGCTGCAACAAGACGTTTGTCAGAGGAAATGGGAATTAAAACTACCACTGAAGAACTGTTTAGTTTTACTTATTACTATAAGTTTGAAAACGGCCTTACTGAATTTGAATACGACCATGTGTTTGTTGGAGAATATGACGGAAATTTCGAAATAAATAAGGATGAGGCGGCAGCTGCAAAATGGGTTGACATTGATGAACTTAAATGTTGGATGAAAAATAGGCCATTTGAATTTACTCCTTGGTTTGTTGTAATAATGCCTAAACTTATTGAATACATGAACAAACGTAAGCAATGATTTAGGAAACAAAAGGGCTAATTGAAAAATAAATATAAAATATAATAATAGCAAGTATGTAGTCTTTATTAAAAAGAGTACATACTTGCTATATTTGTTTTAACAGTAGTGTATAAATTTATTTAATTTTTGAAATATTTCTCTAAAGTATTAATTCCATAGAAGAAGAATGATGCTGTCAGTAAAAACGAGAAAAAGTCAGCAAATGGAGCTGCGTAAAGCAGGCCTTCAATACCCCAAAATTTTGGGAATATAATAATAGCAGGAATTAAAAGTATTAATTGTCTTGTAAGTGTTAAAAACATTGCAGTCTTAGACCTTCCAACAGCTTGGAAGAAGTTTGCCGCAATAATTTGAAAACCAATGACCGGCATGCACATGAACCATGACAACAATGCTTTGCTTCCAAACTTTAATAAATCTGTATCTCTGTTAAATAAAGAAATCAATTGTATAGGGAACAATCTAATGATTATGAAGCCAATAACTGTTATGATGGTTGCAGTTATTAAAGCCAACTTTATTGCAGTTTTTACCCTATCAAATTTTCTAGCACCGAAATTAAAGCTTATAATTGGTTGCACACCTTGGTTTAATCCTATTATTGGCATTAAAAATAGGGTTTGCAAACTGTTTATAATGCCCATACCTGATACAGCAAGATCCCCCCCGTATAAAAGCAAGCTTTTGTTCAATACTGCATTTAAAAGGCTGCTTGCTAACTGCAAAGAGAACCCAGGAAGCCCCAATGACGTAATTCTTGCTATGATTTCGGGTTTTAGTTTCATGTATTTTAATTTAAGTTTACTCTTGCTCCTTTTCCCAAAAAAATATGACACAACCCATATAAATGAAAATAGTTGGGATATAATAGTAGCAAGAGCTGCTCCTGCCATTCCCATTTTCAAAGCATAAATAAAAATAGGGTCTAATATAATATTTGAACCTGCACCTAAAAACATTGAGTACATAGCTATTTGTGGATTGCCATCAGCACGTATAAAATTGTTTAAGCCCATGCTTACCACCTGAAATACAGCTCCAAAGAAAATAACCCTCATATACTCTACGGAATAAGGTAAAATTGTAGGGCTTGCACCAAATAAAGATAAAAGAGGTCTTAGAAAGATCTGGCCTAAAAGCATGAATAGAAGACCACTTATAAGAAGTATTATAAACGCATTGCCTAAAGCATTTTCAGCTTCATCTTCTTTCTTTTCACCTAATTTCATGGAGAATAATGTTGCTCCACCTACACCAAATAATATTCCTAATGATAAAAGAATTATCATAATAGGAAATACTAAAGTTATTCCAGCTATGCCATCAGCTCCTAAGTAAGAGCTGTTACCTATATATATTCTATCGACAATATTATATAAAGCATTTACCATCATTCCAATAATTGCAGGAACAGAAAATTTTATTAAAAGTTTAGAGATTTTTTCGTTGCCCAACGGATTTACATTTTCCATACTATATTTTCTCCTCCATAGTTAACATATGAACCATTATATAAAGCTGCAATTCAATAGTCAACTGTTTTTACATTCTTGTTGGAGCAGAAGTTGATTAAAACAAAATTGTGTAGTACAATAATTTTGAAAAACATTTAATTCAACTGTTAAAAGGTAGGGAAAGCGATGATAAAAGAAGGAAAAAAATATAGGCATTTTAAAGGTAATGAATATTTGGTGCTTTACATGGCAAAACATTCTGAAACGGGAGAAGACCTTGTTGTTTATCAGGCCCTTTATGGTGAAAGAGGGATTTGGGTAAGACCTTTAAGTATGTTTCAAGAGCAAGTTGAACTTAATGGAAAGATGGTAAATAGATTTGAAGAAATTGAGTGATAAAAAAATACAAGCTTCTTTAACAAAGAAGTTTGTATTTTTTATTAGGAAGTTTTATTAATTATAACGAGTTTTTAATTAGTTTCCCTTGAAGTTTCTTGCCAACATATACAGCTATTACAGCCTTTAAGGCATCTCCAGGAATAAATACGAACATACCAATTTGCAATATTTTCACTATGTTTAAATTGCTTGACAACATAATATTTAATACATAATACATATATGGAAGGCCAACAGCGTAAATGATTAATGTTCCTATTATAATTGCCAGGGAAATGTTTTTAGTTGTCTTTGATTTATTTTCTATGAATCTTCCAACACAGTATGCTGCAAGGATGCAGCCTATTAAAAAGCCAAAACTTGGTTTGAATATGGTTTGCAATCCGCCAGAAAAACCTGCAAAAATTGGCAAGCCAACTAATCCTAACATTATGTAAGCTAATTGTGAAAACATGGCTTTCTTCGAACCTAAAATGATTCCAGAAAGCAACACAAAAAAAGATTGAAGTGTTATAGGAACAGGGCCAATTGGTATACTTATGAAGGCTCCCATAGCTGTTAATGCAGTAAATATTCCTATGTGTGTAATATCACTGATGCTAAATTTCATATTATTTCTCCTAGTTTTATTAAATAAAAGTGTTTATAATTTTTTAATTGAAACTTCTCCAGACTGTAAAGTTTCCTTTTGCCCGTCTTTGTTTATAATTACTAATCCACCATACTCATCTATATCAAGGGCATAGCCTTCAAACCATTCATTGTTTTTATAATATATAATATATTCACCCAAAATCATTGACCTTTCTTTATATACTTCCAAGAATTTTTTGTTCGCTAAATCTTCTGATAAAGATAACACCTGATTTATTATTTCGGCAGCTAGTTGATTTCGTAAGCAAAATTTTTCATCACCATAGAAAATTGACCCTGCAATATCTTGCAATTCTTTAGGGAATTCTTCTTCTTTAGTTTTAACATTTAATCCTATACCTACAATTATACTTCCAACCGCTCCACTTTCAAAATCAAGTACAGCTTCTGAAAGTATGCCGCAAACTTTTTTGTTGTTAATATATATATCATTGACCCATTTTATTTGAGGAGTTTTCTCTGTAAATTTTTCAATAGCATTACTAACAGCAACAGCTGCAGCCGTTGTTATTAAAACTGAATCAGTTACGTTTAAATTAGGTTTTAAAATGATGCTCATATAAATCCCTGATTGAGAGGGAGAGAAAAAATCCCTACCAAAACGACCCCTACCTTTTGTTTGTTCTTCAGATATGATTACCGTGCCATGGACTGCGTTGTTCATAATTTGAACTTTTGCTTGTGTATTTGTTGAATCTATAGATTTGTAAATTGTTATTGGTATATTTTTATACTTATCATTTAAAAATATATTTATACCTTCAGAAGATATGACATCAGAATCAAATGATAATGAATAACCCTTGTTGTAGGTTGAATCTATAATATAACCTTCTTGTTTTAGAGAATTAATTGCTTTCCAGATGGCTGTTCTAGAAACATTAAGCTTGTCTGCTAATTCCTGACCAGATACGTTACACCCCTTGTTTAGTTCTAAAATATGCAATACATTATTTTTTACGGACATATTAATCACCTCGGTTTTTATACATTATAATAAACATAGCGGTGATTGTCAACCTAATAGTTTATTGAGGTTAACGAAACTTTAATAATGTTATATGGATTATTTGTGGAAAAAAAATAACATATGATATATAATTGTATTGATTATAATTTTACTTACTATGAAAGAGGATAAAATGAGCGTATCAATAGCAAGAGCAATTCTTCACATACTTGACACAAGTTTAGGAGTACCGGTGCTTTCGGAAAATCTAATGTCTTTTAACGACGAAATGAGGGAATATACAGAAAAACACATTTTAAAATGCTTTAATGATTCTGATTTAAAGAAAACAAAATTTACAAATGAAGATGGGTTCTTTTTCAAGCTTATTAAAGAATATCAGGACGGTGAAGAATTTAAAAAATTCACTAATGAAGTGAGCAAGTTTTTCTATAAAATAATATCTGAAAATCCAGATATAAAACCATGCGATTTATTATTTGTTCAAGCTAACGTATTTAACAAAGATTATATGGTGATTTTGAAACTTAACTACAAAAAAGGTTACATTCATTATACAAAACATGAAGAAGGAACAAAGAATATTATAATTGAACAACCATGTGCACTACCATCAGCAACTCAAAAGATAGATGAATTTATATTTGTAGATATAAACACTTTAGAAGTGCTTGTGAAAGAAAAGAAGTGCCAGGTCTACGATGAACCAAGTTATTACATTTCAAAATATCTGTTAGAGTGCAGACAAGAAAAGCCTGATAAAGAAAAAGTAAAGATAATTACTGATACAACTGACAAAATAATAAAGGAATACTACGATGATGATATGTTAATGAAAACAAAGGTTAAAAATATTATCAGAGAAAATGTGGAAGATTCGTTAAATATTAATGTTGCTGAAATATCAGAGCAAGTGTTTAAAGATGATGAAATGAAAAAAATATACAATGATGAAATTAAAATGAAAGGCTTAAAAGAGTCAGAAGTAAAAATTAATTTTAACTATGCAAATAAAATAAAAACAAAGCAAAAAATTGTTACAGATGAAGGTATAGAAATAAATATACCATATGAATTAATAAGTGATAAAAATAAAGTTGAATTTATAACAAATACTAATGGAACAATTTCAATTGTATTAAAAAACATAGACAACATTATTGATAAATAAATTAAATTATGGAGGGCAATATGGAAAAATCAAAAGTTTATTTTACGAATATGCACACTACTTCAAGAGAAAATTTACAGCAAAAATTGCGTCGTCTAATTAAAGCTGCAGGTATAGGCGAAATTGATTTCAACAAAAAATACACTGCAATAAAAATACATTTTGGCGAACCAGGAAATTTAGCCTATTTGCGACCTAATTATGCCAAGACAGTTGTTGATATAGTGAAGGAGTTAGGCGGACAGCCATTTTTGACGGATTGCAACACTTTGTATGTTGGTGGAAGAAAAAATGCACTAGACCATTTAGACTCGGCTTATGTAAATGGATTCTCACCGTTTTCAACGGGATGCCATATTTTAATTGGTGATGGTTTAAAGGGAACGGACGAAACATTAGTAGAAGTTGAAGACGGGGAATATGTGAAACAGGCGAAGATTGGACACGCAATAATGGATGCCGATGTTTTTATTTCACTGAATCATTTTAAGGGACATGAATCTACAGGATTTGGTGGAGCTTTGAAAAATATAGGTATGGGTTGTGGTTCTCGAGGAGGGAAAATGGAAATGCACAGCAGTGGAAAACCACATGTTGTAGAAAAAAAATGTATTGGCTGTGGAGCATGCATTAAAATATGTGCTCATGATGCCATTACAATAACAAATAAAAAGGCGAGCATAGACCATAGCAAGTGTGTTGGATGCGGTCGTTGTATAGGTGTGTGTTCAATGGATGCCATAAGAGCAGCATCAGATGAAACAAATGATATTTTAAATAAGAAAATTGCAGAATACTCTGCGGCAGTTCTTCGTGGTCGTCCTAATTTTCATATAAGTTTAGTAATTGATGTATCTCCTTACTGTGATTGTCACAGTGAAAATGATGTGCCAATTGTGCCGAATGTTGGTATGTTTGCTTCATTTGACCCAGTTGCATTGGATACAGCTTGTGCAGATGCAGTAAACCAACAACCTGCTATTGCTGGTAGTCTTCTTGAAAAGAATGGTCACAAACATCACGATCATTTCACAGATGTAAGCCCTGAAACAAATTGGAAGGTAGCGATTGACCATGCTGTTAAATTAAATCTTGGGAATAAAGAATATGAATTAATTACAATTTAATTTAATATTTTAATCAATAAAAAAATTATTTTATTGCATAGGGGGGAAAATGAAAAAAATTAGTAGAGGTATTACATATATAATCACTGTATTATTGATCTCTTTTTCTATTGTGTTTCCGTGCTTTGGAAATTCAGCAGAACCTCCGTCAATTTTGATTATCGTACCTAATGCTCCTGATAATCTTGAAGTAAGCATAGAATCGGAAGGTTCAATGTATGAAGCTAGGCAAATTGATAAGTCAATTGAGAAATATTACACATTTTATTCTAGTGAAATGCAAAAATCAAATAACTATAAATTGATTGTTAAAAACGCTGATAATAGCTTTGAAATTAAATTAGATGAAACAATGGAAAACTATAACAACATATTTACTTTAAACTTAAAAACTCACGCTTTAACAAAAGGAAAACTTGTTTCAAGATCAGTTTTTTTGATTTTAACCCGTTTGATCTTAACCCTTGTTATTGAAGCTATTGTATTTTGGGTATTTAGATTTAAAGAAAAAAAATCATGGTTAGTATTTTTAGTGATAAATCTAATTACACAAGGTGTTTTAAATATTTGGTTAAATGGTTTTTCTCCAATGGGAAGCTACATGGTTTTGTCCTTGATTTTCGGAGAGGTCTTTGTATTTCTTGCTGAAATTATGGTGTTCCTAGCATTATGCAATGAACATGGACGCTTAAGAAGAGTACTATATGTTTTAACTGCCAATATTATGAGTTTAATAGTTGGTGGATATTTAATAACAATTCTTCCAATTTAGGCGTAGTTTGGATTATCAGTTGCAATAAAACATTATAGGAGGTAATATGAACAATCAGAAATTTGGGGATAAAATTTTATTAAAAAACAGCAAAATAATTGATGAAAACGGTAAACTATCGGAACATGCAAATATATATATTCGTAACGGTAAAATTCAGAGGATTTCAAAATGTGATGAAATCGAAAATAATGATGGCTATGAAATAGTTGATTGCACTGATTATTATATAACCCCTGGTTTTGTAAATCTTCATGCACATTCACCAATGAATATTTTGAAAGGCATTGCTGAGGATGTATCAATAAATGAATGGTTCAATGAAAAAATTTTCCCGTATGAAAGCAAATTGCAATCTCAAGATGTTTATTGGGGAGCTGTGTTAGCTTCAGTTGAGATGATAAACAATGGTGTTACTGCATTTGCAGACCATTATTTCAGTCAAGAATGGATATATAAGGCAGTTGAGTATACTGGGATACGAGCAGACATAGCTGCAACAATATTTGGACTTTCAGATGATTATAAAGAACAACTAAAAAGCGCAGAATATTTCGTTGAGAAATATAAGGGGAAAAATCCAAGAATAAATTTAAGACTTGGACCTCACGCTCCTTACACATGCCCTGGAGAAATATTAACAGAAATCATTGATTCAGCGAAAAATCTTGGTGTTGGTATACATGTTCATGTTTCGGAAACCAAGGAACAGGTGGAAGATAGTTTGAAACTCACTGGTAAAACTCCAATAGAGGTTTTACATGAAAGTGGAGGATTCGATGTTGATGTTATAATAGCTCATGGTCTTTGGACAACAAAAGAAGACTTGAAATTCATTAATGAAAATGCTACATATGCATTTTGCCCTAAAACATATATGAAACTTAGCATGGGTAATGGTAATATATACAGTTTAAAAGATTATTTGAATTATTCTTTTGGAACTGATGGAGCTGCTAGCTCTAATACATTAAACCCATTAGAGCAAGCAAGACTATTTGCATTAAATGGAAAGTTTATTATGGGAAATGCAATGGATTTTGAAACAACGGACATTTGGAAGAGCCTCATGAACGGACACAGTGCTTTAAAGTTTAACACTGGGAAAATTAAAGAAGGCTATGATGCGGATTTGCTAATTTGGGATTTAAACACAGTTAATACTTTTCCTGTGTATAATCCATTGACTTCAATAATTTATAGTTCAAATCCTGACAATATTAAATGTACCATGGTACAGGGCGAATTTTTAAAATATGATGGGAAATTAAAAGCAGATGTACCTGGCATATTAAAAAAAGTAAAGGAAATACAAGAAAACATATTACAAAGAGGAAAAGGACAAAGTAAGGTAAAATATAATTAATTATGGGAAATAAATCAACAAATAATTTGTCAGTATATTACATATTATAATTCTGTAAATTAGGGAGAAATTTATGGTTAATGATGCTAATTTAACAAAAAAAGTAACTCTTTGGACAAGGCAAGATATAAGAAGTTTAGGAGAACTGAAAAACAAGGGTGTTATTAGAATTAAAACAAGTAACTTAGAGGAAAAATTTGATTTAATTGCAAACCATATTATTTACTTGTACAGTTGGTTTGTAGATGCTGCAAACAAAATAGTTCCTAAACCTGATGAGGTTGAATTTCCCATATGGTGTTCTGTAAGTGATGAATATATGTTAAGACCTACATTAAACGAAATTGTTTATGTACTTGAAGTACATGAGTCTGAGGTAATATATTTTGATGGTATGAAATGGGATTATGTGTTGAATCACCATTATATTCCTAAAGATGATAAGGATGCAGAAGAGTATGCAAGGGACATTGAGGAAAAGGGCTATAAAAATTCATTTTCTTTTATTGATGAAAAAACAGCACACTTTTATCCAGAAGAAAGAAAAAAAGTTATGGACAGTTGGATGAGAATATTTGAAACCGACCAATGTAACGTGTTCAGCAAACAAGCAAATATATGGGAAATAAGGCCTGAAATGATAAAAAATATTTTAAGAGTAGAATAATCTATTTGCCTATAGTTAATTGCTATAGGCGAAATTTTTTAGTAAGCAATAATTGCTTTATTTGAATTAAGCAACTTAGAAAGTAAGAAAGTGAAAAATAGGGCTATAGATACAAAACATAATATTAAGCCTATAACACCACTCCATCCATGAGACTCCAAGAATATACCTGAGGTAGTTCCTCCAACACTTGAACCAGCATAATAGAAAAATAAATATAAGGAACTTGCTTGTGCCTTGTCATGAGTAGCTATTCGTCCAACCCAGGCACTTATTATTGAATGGCATCCAAAATATCCAAATGTTAAAATTCCAATACCTAATATTTTCAAAAATAAACTTCCACTTAAAGTTATGTATGCACCAACTAACATACAAACCATTGAAATTCTAATAATTTTAAATCGACCATGCTTTACTGATTCTTTGCTTAAAAAAGTAGAGCTGAAAGTTCCAACTAAGTATAATACAAAAATAAAACTTACCAATGTAGGATTTATATTGTATGGAGGGGCAATTAATTCAAATCCAATATAATTATATAATGACACAAAACTTCCCATTAGCAGAAATCCCATACCATATAAACATAGCAATGTTTTGTTTCTAACATGATTTATTAATGATTTTATTAAATTTAATATCTCGAATTTTCGAGGCACAAAATTTTTAGAGTCTGGAAGCAGCTTGAAAAATAATATGCTGTTTATCAACCCTATTATTCCAATACAGCCTAAAGCTAGACGCCAATTAAATATATTTGTTAACGTTCCAATTATTAAACGGCCAGACATACCTCCCACAGTGTTGCCACTTATGTATAAACCCATTACAATTCCAACACTTTTAGGTTCGAATTCTTCACTTATGTAAGCCATGGCTATAGCAGGAAGACCTGCGGAAGCAAACCCCTGCAAAATCCTTATTCCTAGCAATGAATTATAATTTGGAACAAAACAAGTAAGTATTGCTAAAACTGAAGAAAGAATAATGGAAATAGACATTATGGGTTTTCTGCCGTAAACTTCTGATATGGATCCAACTAACAATAAACTTACTGCTAAAGTCATTGAAGCAACAGAAAGTGATAAGCTTGCAGATGCAGGTGAAAGATTAAACTCCTCTGCTAAATTTGGAAATATGGGCTGAGTGCTGTATAGCATAGCAAATGTGTTAAAAGCTCCTAAAAATAAAGCAATGCTAGAATAGCGGAATTCCTTGGTGTTTTTCTGTATAAATGTCATTTCTTCCTCCGGATTTTTAAAGCTATAAAACAAAATCTCATGTAATTCTATACCTGGAATAAAGAAATTGCAATAATATTTAAAATTATTATAAATAAAGGTATTTTCATAAATGGCAAAGTTAATGGATTTTTAAATACATAAATAGTATAATCTAAACTTTTTAATATTAAAAAAAAGATCTACTAAAATGCTATAAAAGCATTTTAGTAGATCTTTTCCTATTAGATTTAAGTTAATGTGTATCCACCATCAACTAAAATGGTTTGACCTGTAATGAATCCACCAGCTTGGGAGCAAAGCATATTTGCAATTCCTTTGAAATCTTCTGGAAAACCCCAACGTCCAACAGGACATTTTACAGCAATAACTCTATCCATACCCAATTTTTTCAGAGGTGGAGTTGTTGTCATTTTAGTGAAAATAGGACCTGGAGCTATGGCGTTTACAGTAACCCCGTATGGAGCTAACTCAAGTCCAAATGACCTTGTAACTCCTCTTATTGCATGCTTTGTGATGACGTATGGAGACATTCCAGACTTCATACCTAAATAACCAGCGATAGAAGACACGTTTAGTATTCTTCCGCCGTTACCTGTTTCCATAAAATATTTACCAGCTTCTGCTATAAGAGCAACCACTTGGTTTAAATTTATTTGTAAGCAACGTTCATATTCTTCTGTTGTATAAGCAGCACCAATAGGATTATGGGATTCTATTCCTGCGCCGTTTATAAGTATATCAAATTTTCCATATTCTTTAAGAGCTGCAGGTATGATTGTACTTACTTGTTCTGGTATTGATACATCTGCATGTATTGGTAAAAATTTTTGACCTGCTTTTTCAACAAGTGCTTTTGTTTCTTCAAATGATGAGTGATTGTAAACTCCGGCAATATCAACGCCAGCTTCTGCCAATCCAACTGCAATAGCTTGACCAATTCCAGTTGCAGAACCAGTAACAATTGCTACTTTACCTTTAAGGTCTAATAATTCGTTTATGCTTTTCATAGTATTTCTCCTATATAATATATTTACGGTGTTTTTGTCAAGAATGCCGCATGCAAACTTTTGTTATTGATATTATCATTACTTTAATTTTTTAAATATTAACTTTATTCTTATAAAAAGTGTACCATGCTATAAGATTTGTTACTATATAAGAAAATCCAAAATTCATTGTCTCAGTTGTGCAAAATGTATAAGTCATATTAAAATTCATCACAATGGGAGCGTTAATAAAATATTAAAGAATGTAATAAGCAAGAGTAATCATAAAAAATACAGTAGTTTTTATTGGATGTAAAAAGTTAATTGTTACTTGAAAAACAAGGCAAATTAAGCTATAATAGACTTATGTTAATTAATGGACAATAAATTAACGGGGTTAATCTAATTGCTAACTGTAATAAAGAAATTGAGGTGGATTATGAGTGTTAATTTCGTTGGACTATGTGAATTTTTTACCAAAAAAACAAAAGCAGTCTATATGGGGTCAGAGGCAAATATTAGTTTTATTGATGTGGAGTTAGTTACAGACAAACAAACAGAATTTTTAGAAAATTACATTTATGTAGGTAATGCATCGATGTTTAATGGAAAATTTGATCAAATCAATAATTCTTGCATTATTTTAGTAAATGATGAATCTACGTTATTAGAAAATTTTACAGATAATAAAGGGGCAATAATTGAGATAAATGAAAATGAAAATATATTGGAAATTTATGAAGAAGTAAGAACCTTTTTTAGAAAGGATGTAAAATACAATCAATTTAAGATATTGTTATTAGAAGGTCTTCTTTCAGGAGAAGGTATATATAAAATAATAAATATTGCTTCAAAATTTATTGGTAATCCTTTAATTGCTATTGATTTAAGTTATAAAGTTCTAGCTAATTCTCCAATAGAAAAGATTACAGATTTATTGTGGATAGATAATGTTAAAAAAGGATATTGTTCCTATGAATTTATTAGTGAATTAACTAAGTTAGAAAGTCTAAAAAAAGGAAGAAAAACAAGTTATCCCTTTGAAGTAACCTGTCCAGAAAGTCCTAATAAAAAAGTTGTATTTAAAATAGAAGTAAATGGTAAAATCATAGGAAACATCATATTAATTGAATGTGCTAAGAAGATTGACCCTAATGACTATGATTATTTGATGCTAATAAGCGAAATAATTTCAATGGAATTGGAAAAAAAACAATTTTATAGAAACACTAGGAATGTTCTTAGTGAAGAAATATTATATGATTTATTAGAAAACAACGTTAAGAATAAGGATATAATTAATGAAAGAATCAAAAACGGCAGCCTAGAATTCAGTTCTCATATTGAAGTATTGGTAGTTGATATATCAAATTATGACTTTAAACATTCTATATATGCTAGATATTTAGATTCGAAATTAGCTAATCTTTTTCCTAGGAGCAAATCAATTTATTATAATGGTGATGTAATAATAATTAATGATAGAAAGAGCTTTCCAGAAGGACTAGGGGGAAAAGAAAAAATTAGAGAATTCTTATTAGAAAATAAGTTGAAAATGGGAATGAGTAATGAATTTTCTTCATTGGAAGATTGTAGTATCTACTATCACCAAGCAAAAAAGTCTTTAAAAACAGGGGATATTCTTGAACCAGAAAAATGTATGTATCAATATGAAGATATTCAACCTTATAATTTCATTTATATGGCAAAAGAACAGATAATTAAAGAAGATTTTTACAACGATTCTTTGTATATGCTAAAAATGTATGACGATGAGAATAGTTCTGAATTATATAAAACATTATATATATATTTGAAAAACAATCATAATATTACCAGAACAGCAGAGGAAATGTTTATACATCGAAATACTTTAAGGTATAGGTTAGAGAAAATTGTGGATATATTAGGTGTAGATCTAGACGGAAATGACATTAGCTTTAAACTGTATTACGCCTATAAATCAATGGATTTTTATAAAAAAATTATAGAAGCACAGGAAAAAATAACAGTTTAATAAATGGTTTTAATAATCTCTGAACTTTAGGGGATTATTTTTTTCATTGTTTTGAAGTGCATTATGCACAAGGCTGATTATAGATTTTGGAGGTTCATACGTAGTAAGCAGTTTCAGACAATGTTATAATTTTATTAATCAAGATGAGTAAATTTGTAAGGGAGGCATATATAATGAAATATGAAAAGCTTTTTACTAAAGGTAAGATAGGTAGACTAGAAATAAAAAATAGAATAGTAATGCCTGCAATGGGAACTGGTTTAGCTGCCTATAGCGGGGAAGCATCCGATGAAATCATTCGCTATTACGAAGAAAGAGCAAAGGGTGGATGCGGTTTAATAATTACTGAAATCACTAGAATAGACGATGAAACAGGTATAGGACTGCCAAATCAATTGAGTTCAATGAATTTAAAACAAATTCCAAGATTGGAAAAGTTAGCACGAAGTGTACACCAGCATAATACAAAAATATTTCTACAATTGCATCATCCTGGGAGAGAAAATCATGCTATGATGATAGATGGTCGTCAAATAGCTGCACCAAGTCCTATAATGTCAACTGCTATTGGTGAAATGCCTAGAGAGATGAGCATAGAAGAAATTGAAGGATTAGTTGGAAAATTTGTAAAAGGTGCTGTAATAGCACAAATGTCTGGAATAGATGGAATAGAAATTCATGGGGCTCATGGATATCTTGTGGGACAATTCATGAGTCCCAAATCTAATCACAGAGAAGACAAATATGGTGGTAGTTTTGAAAAAAGAATGAGATTTATAACTGAAATAATAATGGGTATACGTGCAAAATGTGGTCCTATGTTCCCAATTTCAGTTAGAATTGATGGCAAC
>JBGUET010000024.1:0-14523 GCA_041821225.1 Sedimentibacter sp. | reverse complement strand
GCCATGGCTCTTCTAAGAATATAAAGTTGATCAGTTTCAGATGTTTGGTTAGGCTCTAGTATATTTACGTATCCTCTAAGCCTGCTTACAAAATCCGGACCTTTAGCGTCTTTGAATTTTTTTGTGAATTGTTTGATTTCAAGTTCATCCTTAGAATTACCTAAACAGAATTCATTAAATGAACTACTTGTTCCACCTGCAAAAACAAATATAGCCTTTCCTATAGGATGAATCGTTTCCTCTTCTCTGTAAACTGAATCTTGCATGGGTGCAAGGAAATATTTCAGCCAGCCCAGATTGCCATCATAATAAGAATCAAATTCATCAAAAATTATGAATGGGATTTTTCCTAACAGGCTGTAATCACTTATTTTATGAAAAGCCTTTATTAATTCAACTGGTGAATTGAACTGGGACAAATTATAAACAAGTTTTCGTATTCGGTCTGGAGCAATACTTGAAGCAATTTCAGTAACGCCAAATGATTTACCTGAGCCTGGTGTTCCGAAAACAGCAATAGAAAGAGGCCTAGCAACATTTGGAGAAGTTATGTACTCTGAAATTAGGTTTTTAATGCTCCTATAGCTTTCGATTTCAGTTCTGTCAACTACGCTTAAATTTCCAAATCTAGCAGTAGGTATGTATTTTAGTGCTTTTTCCGCTCCATTTTTAACTATGTCAAAAGCTATATCCGCAAGGCTGGCGGTATTCTTTTCCTTTAATATGTACCACTGCTTTTGTGAATTTTCATCTAGTATCCAAGGAATTTTTACATCCTGTACATATTCCATTAAAATTGCATCATTGTTGTTATGCTTAAAAATTGAAGGATTTGGGAATAAAAGATTTTCTAAATCTTTTCCAAAACCAGTGTTAAAATATTTTCTTGCTGAAATAATTCCTTGTCTGATTCCCTTAGATATTAATTCAGGAAGTTCATCAACCTCATAACTGCTATGAAGTGCTTCAGTCATTCCTGCAACAAAGCATGAAGTCAATCCGTACATTGTTCCAACATCTTCTTGCATAAAGTCCGCTTCAAACTCATATGGCAAAAAGTATAAATACGATTCAGCTTTTCCAGTATTTTTATAGTAGATAGCACCTTCCAACCCAAATGGAACAACTAGATGTTTACAATTGGCTAAAAAAGAAAGGTTTGGATTATTAGTCAACTGCCATACAAAATCCAATGCAGTTCTTTCCCATGAAAGACTCTTGCTTATATTTACTCCCTTTGACCTTAAGTCGTCAGCATTTATTACTACTATTGTTTTTTCTATATGATGTTTGTTTAAATGCTGCCACAACAAGTTAGCTCCTATTGGATTATTCATTTTATATATGACCAAAGGAGTTGTTCCCTCAGTCTTTATAGAATTAGGCCAATAATCCATCTCATTGTTGAAACCATTATTTTCATCATCTATAACTACTATGTCTGCGTTCACTGGGTCATTTACAATATGTAATAGCCCTGGTTCATTGGATGCAGTGCTCTTGAAGCCCATGAATCTTCCAACTCTATATACTTTGTCTCTTTTATTTAAAGACTTATTAAATAAGTTAAGTTCAGCATAAGATTGCAAATAGTTTTCTAATGGCCAGCACGCATTGGATGATATGACAGGTGAAATAACATCCATTCCAGTAGAATCCCGTATCATCTTGGCCAAAAGCAAAGACTCACCTGATTTAAGCAAAGTATGCACATTGTTTTTGCTCTGCCAGTTAAATCCTTCGTTACTTTCAGGATATGTAGTCCACATCAAAGTATTTACGCATATATCACCAGTTACTACTATTTTAACTTCATTACTTTTCATAATTAAATTCCATCCTTTCTAAAAATAAATAATTATTTCATTTAGACTTTCTTACCTTGTTATATAATAATCCATATACTACTACGCAAATTTCCTCAGTTCTTCACATTTAACCATAAACTATGAATAATCAAACCTGAAGCTGAGAAAACAACTTAAGTTCTTAGTACTAATTTCTATTTGAGTAGAATTTTTGATTTACAAAAATATTCCTAGCTATCAAAGTGTAACTAGTTTGAATTACCTAAACTGCCATTCCTTTGAATAAATCATATATAAAGATGTTAGCATTTATCAGTAAAAATTTCAATCTGTTTTATTCTACAGCCAGGAAAAACGGATGTATGATGAGGATTGAGGGAATATTGTTTTAATTAATTTGTTTTATAAAACACAGTAACTAAAAAGCAAGAATACCTTTATATGACATTAGCATTATGATACACTATAAATAAAAGGATAAGAAAGGACAAAACTAATCTCTAATAATATGATAAAATTAGAACTTTATCTGGGTACATGGTTTGGAGAATTTTATGCATAGTATAGGCTTGTTATTTGTAATCGGAAGACAGAGGGAGTTTTTATTTATTTTATAGGGGATTATTAACAAGGTTGGGAATGAAGAACTTAGATTATTGTTTTTCTAGTTGAAAAAAGGGAGGGATTTTACCATGAAAAATGATTATTTTGAGAAAAAATTTTATTATAACTGGGAAAAGCGGAGAAAAAAAGGGTGTTTGGTCAACATTTTAAGAGAGGGATTGAGAACTATTTCTATAATATTAGTTATCGTATTCGGCAGTCAATTCATTGTAAATGGGAGAACACCAAGCCTTATTTTATCAAAGTTGCATATAAATGTAGTTATAGGCTTAATGATTTTTGTCCTAATTCTAGGGGCTGTAAGCGGAGTTGTTGCTTGGAATGAAAACGAAAAAAGATACAAAAAGAATAATTAATTAAGACGGGATATAAGAGAGGGGAGCATAGGCATGTTAAAAAACAAAAAATGTCCCATCTCCTTATGAGCTTTCGCCAGATATCATTATCCATGTGAATGATGATACAGGAAATGAAATCCATTTTTATGAATCGAAACCTACTCTTGCCATGACCTTGTATCAGGATGAAATCCGATACTATAAAATTCCTGAAGAGGATTATTTGGCAGTTGCGGCTATGGCCGAATCAGCTTACCCCCGAGTTCAGAGCATACAGTTTATTGAACACGAAAACGGTACCGATGAGGTAGCAGTTACCATTACTGACAGCAATACAATAATGCGTATGGCTGTTCTCATGCAACTAGGAGAGGAAGCATACCATAAATATTTTCTTTATACTGAGAATGAAAATGATTACTATCTAGATGAGCCATATGACCACATGGACAAAATTGATTTAAATACAGTTGAAGAAATCATAACCATATTCACAGCGCCTGTATCAGAAAATGAAATCAAAGGACTTGCAGACAAGATATTAAGCATTATGGTGACTATGAGGATGTTCGTATTCTAATGCGTGAAAAAAGGGAGCTTTTTCAACTTTTTATCGAGTACCAACGTTCCCTTGTCTTCCTTCTGTTTCCCATATTTCATGAATGAGTTCTATTATGATTGTTGCTGGTAAAATTCATTGACAATATTAGAAACATGCATATATTCAAGAATCTTATATGAAAGATATATTTTAAATTTATCTTCTTCTTCTATTAAACCTAGTCCAGAAATTTCTTTAATTCTATTTAGTCTATGGAGAAGAGTATTTTTATGAATAAATAATTTTTTTGAAGTATTAACCAAGCTACATGAATTATTTAAATATTCGTATAATGTTAAAGAATAGTCAGTTGAATTTGTTTTGTCGAATTCTTGAAGTTTAAGTATACTTTCGTGACAATAGTCATATAGATGTACGTCTTTGCTCACTTTGCTTAATAAATGAAGATGATAATATTCCTTGAAATAATAAATTTGAGACTCAGTATCAGTTTTTATTCCAATACTATATGCAAATTCAGCTTGCTTATAATATGATTTTAATTCAATTAAATTAGAAAATTTGAAGCTAATTCCAGCTTTTAAAGAGTGAATATTTAGCAAGTAAGCAAGTTCATCCCATAAAGAATTTGGAGCTTCCTCATCTTTGTAGTTCATTAGTAAAATTATAGAATTATTTAAAACCACGGATTTATAATATGGAGATAATTTTTCTAAATATATGCGAAAATTTTTGATTTTAGTATTCCCTTTAAGAAATTTTTGATTTTGTATATATACAACATTAAAATTCTTTTCTGGTATCCATAAGGAAGAATTCATTCTGTCTTTTATGAATGTTTCATCTAAATTTGTTCCACTAATTATGTCAATAATTAAATTTTCACATAAAGAACCAGTAAAGTTTGAGACTGAAGGATTTTTTGATAATTCAACAGATAATGTGGAACACAAAACTTGAGTTAGTTTTATATCTTCGTCTCCAAGCTTATGGGTTACCTCGAATACACCTATATAGGCAACAGGTTTTTCGGAAATAGTTACTTTTCCCAATATGCGTTTCATGTTGCTGCCAATACCTGTATCAACTATGATGGGAAGTTCACTATCATTTATTCTCTCAATAAGTTTTTCTTTAATAAAAATTTTAACAATTTCAAAAGAGCTGTATCCTGAAAATGTGATATCATTCCAAATTGGGTCATTTACTTCTATGTTTTTTGAGTAGGCTAAATGTCTATAAGAGGAATCTGATAGACTAATAGGATTTCCTAAAATATCTGAAGCAGTTTGTATTATATGTTGTACACCTTTACCAGAAATAAGGGATTCATATATTTTCAAGCACTTTTCTTTAAATAATTGTTCTTTTTCTTTGTAATCTTTTGCAAACATAATCTAGCCTCCGTTATTAAGTAAATCAATAATTAAATAAATCATAGGATAAAAGCATAATATTGTTAACATTATATCATACTTTTGTCACAATGCAATTAGTCTTAAGATATGTTACCATTAGAGAAATTGTTAAAAAATAAACTTATGAAATTTTAACAATAAAAATGATTGCAATCAAAAGAAATCCATATAAAAATATTTTTGATTGTGGTGATTTATATATTCTCGAATTTTAGGGAACAAAAGATTACTTGGAGGAGAAAAAAATGGGGAAAAAATTATTGGCAATTGTATTAACTTTGGCTTTAGTGCTTTCAGGATTATCTGGATGTGCTAAAACTACTGAACAACCAGTTGCAGAACAAACAGAAGGAAAAGAAGCAGGGTCAATGAAAGACGGAACTTATACATCCACGGTCACTGCCATGCATGGACCACTTACAGTTGAAGTAAAAATAAGCAACAATGAAATAAGTGATGTAAAAGTAATTGACAGCATGGAAACACCTGGAGTTGGTACAATTGCTGTTAATCAAATTCCAGCAAGTATTGTTGAGAAACAATCCTTAGCAGTGGATGTAGTTACAGGAGTTACAATTTCTAGTGTAGCTATTAAGATGGCAGTTGAAGATTGCTTGGTTCAAGCTGGAGCTGATGTTGATGCATTTAAGGTTGCAGAAGAAAAACCAGAGCCTACTAATATAGAAGAAACTGCTGATGTTATTATCGTTGGTGGCGGGGGTGCAGGCTTAGCAGCTGCAGTTGAAGCTACTAATGAGGGAGCAACAGTTATTGTTATTGAAAAGACTGGGTTTGTAGGTGGTAACTCAATAGTTGCAGGTGGAATTTATAATGCACCTGACCCTTCTCTTCAGGACTATGCATTAGACGAAAGATCAGAAAGTCTAGAGAGTTTAATAATTGAGGCAACTTCAGAAGTAGCAGTTAGCGATGAACATCAAGCTTTAATGGATGATGTTAGGAAGGAATACGAAGATTACTTAAAAACTGATAAAACTTTATTTGGTAGCCTTAAATGGTTTGCTCTTCAAACTTGGAATGGTGGCGATAAAGTTGGAGATTTAAATATGGTTAAGGTATTGACATATAACTCTCTTGACGCAATGAAATGGCTTGAAAGTATGGGAGCTGAGTTTGAACAAAGTATAAGTCATGGTGGCGGTTCTCTTTATCCAAGAACCCATACTGCAGTACTTCCTAATGGTACAGCATATATTAAAGCCTTTACTGATACACTTGAAGGCAATGATAACTATAAGTTGATCTTAAACTGTACAGGTAAAAGCCTAATAACAGATGGAGACAAAGTTGTTGGTGTAACTGCTGAGGACAAAGATGGAAACACGTACACATTTAATGCAAACAATGGTGTTATTTTAGCTACTGGTGGATTTGCTGGTAATGTAGAGTTGAGACAAGAATATTGTGAAGGCGAAAAATGGCCAGATCTTGGTGCTGATGTACCAACATCTAATATGCCTGGAGTAACTGGTGATGGAATTTTCATGGCACGCGAAGTTGGTGCTGAGTTGGTTAACATGGATCAAATACAACTTCTTCCATATTGCAATCCACAAAACGGTGCAACTTATGATATTGTAATGGGTTCTGGTAGTACAATATTTATAAATCAAGAAGGCGAGCGCTTTGTTCGAGAAGATGGTAGACGTGACGAAATGTCTAAGGGTATTATTGCACAAACAGACGGCGTTATGTACATGTTACAAAGTGCGGACGGTATTCCTGACCCAGAAACAAAGACTGCATTAGGTGGACAATTATTATCTTATTATTTGGAAAACAATTATGCAGGTTATGTATCTGCTGATACATTGGAAGAACTTGCAGAGAAAATTGGTGTTCCAGCAGATAATTTAGTAAAGACGGTAGAAGAATATAATGGATACGTTGAATCTGATAAAGCAGATCCTTTCGACAGAGTATCTTATTCAGGTAAACTTGAGAATGGTCCATACTATGCATATCCACGTAAACCAGCTGTGCATCACACAATGGGTGGTGTAAACATTGATGAGAATACTAAAGCTCTAAGAGCGGATGGAACTCCTATAGATGGATTATATTGTGCTGGTGAAATAACTGGTAATATACATGGAGCTAATCGTCTTGGTGGTAATGCAATAGTTGACTTTGTTGTGTTTGGTCAGATAGCTGGTTCTAACGCTGCAAAAGGTGAATAGTATACAAAATGAAAAGGCGGCAAGGCGTATAACGCTTAGCCGTCTTTTCCTATGTCTTTTTTATTCTTGGGATCCTCAAATAGCTACATTCCGATTATCTAAAACAAACTTTTTGTTGTTCAATTTTAATGTGTTTAATACATAGCCTAGAGGATCTGCATTATATCTTCAAGCTGGTTTTTCATATAAGACAAGGGAACGTTTCAAGTGTCTTGTTTAATTAAGATTCATTAATAAAAGATTGTAAAACAGTTCGAAATGTTATATCATATAGATAATTATAGTAAAATATGGATGATTCTTGCTTTTCATAGGGGGTTGAATTGTGGCTAACTTGTTTGAAGAAATGCAAACAGAAAAAACGTATCAATATTTACTTAAGTACTATCCCGGAATTGTGTTTATAATTGATAGCAGTCAACATAGAATTATTGATGTGAATGAAAAAGCTGTAGAGTTTTATGGCTACTCCCATGAAGAGTTTTATAACAAGAATATTGATGAAATAAATATCTATACCATGGAAGAATTAAAGCGTGAAATGGCCATGGCAAAACGCCAAAAGAGAACTTTTTTTAATGTCGTTCATAAACTTAAAGATGGAACATTGAAGAATGTTCAAGTCTTTAGTTATCCCATTGAGGTTGGTGGTAATACACTGATGTTCACTGTTATGTTAGAAGAAAAAGGTAAAAATGATGTTGAACTGAATAGCTTCTTAAAATATTCAAGTGACGCTATTTGTGTAGTGGATAATGCTGATATTTTTGAAGGGAGTATTATTTTCTCAAATCATGTTTTTTCAAGGATTGTTAATATCGAGAGCAGCAGGTTAAGCCAATTAAAACTTAAGGATATTTTTAAAGAAATTCATATAAATGAAAATGGTGTAAATAATACAGATAGTTTGGTAAGAGAATGCTATATTAATAATGAAAACAGACAAAAGGTTCAAATATCCACTGTCCACGTAAGAAACAGTGGTACTGTTTATACAGTTGTAGGTGTTAAGGTATTAGAATACGAAGCATTAATGCCATTGATTTCGCCAAAAAATGTGGTGGAAAAATTATTAAAAGATTGCTGCTATAAAAAAGGCTATTTAATTGGGATTGAGTTATATTCTGTCAAAAATAAAGGTACAGATAAAGTAGGCTATTTAAATTATGTGTATTCAACGATTTGCCGCTTGCTTGAGGAAAACAATATCAAATTTTCTGTTGAGAAGGTTGGATTTTCAATTTTATTATTTACACCCAATGAAATACAGGATATTTCAAATGTTTTGAATGATTTCATAACGATAATTGAGAACGAAAGAGTTTGTTTAGAACTAAAAAACGAATTTGGTTTCCGATTGGGCGTATCTGACAGAACAAATTTAGTTAACATTCTTAGAGAATCCCTAATGCATACATTTAATGCTTTTTTTGAGGGTCAATACAATCAAGTAATATACTCAGAATACCATACATCAGATAAAAAAGAAATTATTTTACAAAGAGATATTGACAAGGCGATTGCCAATAACGAATTTGTTTTATTTGGACAGGGAATAGTTGACATTGAAAGTAAAAGGGTTGAGGGAATAGAGCTTTTAATTAGATGGGAGCACCCCATATATGGTCTTTTAAGTCCAAATGATTTTATTCCATATGCAGTGAGAAGTCTGCAAATCAAAGAAATAGATATATGGGTGGTTAAAAAGAGTATCCAATTGTTAAGAGAATATAAAAGTCAATTAAAAGACATTATACTTCACGTGAATATATCTACTCTAAGCTTAGCGAATACGGAATTGTTAAGTTGTTTTGAAGATGTTCATGATAATGAAATACTTAAACATATAGTGCTTGAAGTTACCGAAGAAGTTACTGAAGAAGTAATAACCAATGCATTTAGGGGGCTTAAAAGGTTAGGGATTCCTTTTGCTGTTGATGATTTTGGGACAGGATATTCATCCTATGATAGACTTAGGGAAGTTGGCGCTGAAATATTAAAGATAGATAAGATTCTTATTGACAATATAACCAATGATCAAGATACCATTACAATTTTAAGTTCGATTATTAACATGTGCAAAAGTTTGAATATTATTCCAGTTGCAGAAGGTGTTGAAACAGTTGAACAACTTAAAATCTTAATTAATTGTCACTGTCAACGTGTTCAGGGCTACTATTTTAGTATACCTATTAAGTTCGATACCATCATAAAACAAGTGGATTCTATCAATCAACATGCCATGACTTCTATAAGCGATCTTAGACAATATTTTGATGAAAAGTCCATGAAATACAATGAAATAAATAGTTTTAAGCAGAATGACAAATCTTACTTGAACATAGATACTATGAATCTTATTAATACACTAATTATTGGTATAGTTATACTAGATGAAGATTTTAGAATCTTGGACATAAATGCTGTTGCTGAAAGTTATTTGTCAAACGGAAATGAATCAATTCTAGGCAAAAGTATTTTCAAATTAATTGATGACCAATCAGAAGAGTTATATCAATTGCTACTTAACGCTTACGTGGGATATACTCAAGAAACAGTTATAAAACACCGAGTTTTTAAGGATAATAGCAAGATAATCTATTTGAGATGGAATGTAGCTGTATCAAGGGAAGATGGACATAAAAATAAAATATTTCTATGTATGGTTGAAAATGTAAGCGAGAACATGGAGCTGAAAAGAAATAGTGATCGAAATAACGATGCATTGGAACGAAGTCCATCGGTTGTTTTTATGACGGATTTAGATGGAAAGTTTGAGTATGTGAATGAGGCATTCATCAAGCTAACAGGTTATGCTAAATCTGAAATAATTGGTCAAAGCACAAAAATTTTGTCAACAAAAGATGGGGACAGATCTTATTATACTGAGCTGTGGGAAAAAATTACACATAAAGAAATATGGAGTGGTGTATTCAAGGACAAAAGAAAAGACGGTAGCTATTATTGGTGCAGACAAAATATTTATCCTATCATAGAATCTGAAAGAATAAAAGGTTTTATAGGTATACAGGAGGAGCTTTCTAAAGAAATTAAATTACAGGAAGTATATAACTCTGTAGAAGATATTCATGTAGAAATTAATAATTTGGTTGAATCGTTTGAGGTTTTGGGGGAAAAGGAAAATGCACTTGATTTTATAAAAGAAAAAATTGAAATGCTATCAGATAAAATTGATAAAACAAAGAAAATATTTGAATCATAATAACTAAGAAGGTCAGACGAGATATGACAAGTAGATGTTTCAAATGTCTTGTTTAGATTGTTAAAAAGTTTTTTTAAACTGCAATTCTTTATATAAATTCATAGGAAAGAAAAAGTTTTTTTCTTTATTTATATTACTACTAAATAAAATGACAATAATTTTGTGAATTAATGTAATTAAAAAAGACAGATGAAACGTCACCCTGTCTTACCTATCTTAAAATCTAATTTACAGACTTTTTTTACAGGCTTCAAAATGCCTGCAATTTGAATTTCGTGCTAATTTGTGTTATAATTATATTACAATAAATTTATAATTGTGTTTCGAAATATTAAAATTAACGAACTTTAAAATAATAATTTTTATGGTTTTTGAATAGAAGTAAGGGTTTTGAAAAACCAGAATGTCTTGTTATTACAATTCAATAAGATGAAACGTCTCTTTGTCTCCCTATCTGCATCAGTCGTTCTTGTTCTATAAGTTAATATATGGACTGCTTATATTATTGTGGTAACAAGTCTAAAAACGGATAAGGGAACAATTGCTCAATATATTGATGATAAGTACGTAGAAAATTAAAAAAATTATAAAGGTGTGAATAAAATGTCATATAAAAACCCAAATAAATTAAAGAAAAATAATAAAAATAAGAAATTTGTTAAGAAAGTTTCTCAGCAGTCCAAGAGTACTACCAAAACTACTACCAAAACTACTATAGTAAAGAAGCCAAATTAAAAAGACAAAGGGAAGTTTCAAGCGTCTTTTTTCCCGTGCCTTATAAATTTAGAAAGCAAAATATCTGTTAATATTTTCCGAGTATTTTAATAGTTAATAATATTAGTACCAGTATAATGCTTGGTTTTACTATTTTGCTACCGTTTTTCATTGCTAATCCCGAACCAATATAGTTTCCTATCATATTGCAAACAGCCCCTGCCAGACCAAGTAAAATAATTACTTTTCCACTTAATAAAAATACTACAAGTGAAGTTAGATTTGTTGTTAAATTAATTACTTTTGCATGGGCATTTGCCGTCTTTATACTTAATTTTGCAAATACAGAAAATGCAATTATAAGAAATGTTCCCGCCCCAGGGCCATAAAAGCCATCATAAACTCCAACTATAAATGCTGCTAAAATAGCTGTTTTATAAGTACGGTTGTCCAATTTGATTTCATCAGAACCATTATCATTAAATAATTTTTTATTCAAAACGAAAAAAGCAGATAAGGGTAAGACTATAAACATGCCCCAAAGCATATATTTTTCATCAACAATCATAGACAAATTAGATCCTATGGTAGCTCCTATAATTGCTATTATGACAGCTGGTATTGCAAGTTTTACATTTACTAACTTGTTCTTGACAAATCTATAAGTTGCTATTGCAGTACCACAAGATGATGAAAGTTTATTAGTAGCAATTGCATTATGAGGTGGAAGCCCTGCTATTAAATAAGCGGGAAGGGAAATTAATCCTCCTCCACCGCCGATGGCATCAATCATACCTGCAAAAAACAACATAGGGCAAATGATTAGAAATGTTTTTAATGTTAATTCCATTATTTATCTCCATTTATTTCTCTTCTTATGAAAATTACTAAAAGTATATTTTGAAATTAAATTTACCTGTTATTAAAAATTCAGTTTAGTCTTGTACCAAGACTCTTATTAAATAAAAAATCAGATTTTATAGCAGTTACGATTTAGCAATGCCAATATTATATTAATTCTGTTTGTAGTTGATTTAAAACCACTTGTATTCTCTGAATCAACTCTTGATCTTTTTCTTTGTCAAGACCATGGTAAAAACCTTTGTTATATTCTCCATCATATGCAAGCACATCGGCAACTGAGTGATTTTCAGCGTATAACTCCTTGATTTTTGCAGATTCTGCATCCGTCGGATTTTTATCAAGAATACAGCTAAGTATTGCACAGGCTACTCCGAATTCCAAGTGTTTTGTACATATATCATACTTTTGAGCCATTTGTATGGAACCGATAACACGTTCGTCAATTTGTAGTTTGCGCATACAATCACGGGAAACTCTTGTGCATTTATCCTTAAAAGAGTTTCTACACCGTTGCATAAAGCCTATGATGAATGTGTTTATAAATTTGGCATAATCTGGGTACTCTTTAAGTAAAGCGGGTTTGACTTCATATTTCATTATGGATAGAGCTAAGTTTGCTACTCTCTCATCACCAATACCTTGTCCAATAGTGTTGTAACCTAAAAGCAGAGAATACCACGCTATAATAGCATGTGTTCCATTAGAAAGCCTATTTTTAATTTTCTGCAAGCTGTCAACATCTGTAATAACCACTTGTCTTAATTGGTTAACAATTTCACTTCCAGACTCGGCATACAGTGGCATTTCTGGTTCTGCACTGAACAATGTGAGGGTTAGATTTGCTATAGACTTAGACAGATGCGAAAAAGAGGAAAGACTTTCATAGATGTTTTTATTCACCCGAATATTCTGTTTTGCCAGATGAAGCTTTTTAATGGATTTTCTTCGGGTAGGCTTATTATTATAATTTTCAAAAAATAGGTTTATTGTTTCAATGTCTTGATTGATATCCTTTACGTTTGCATGAATATGATCTAAATTATTTTTAAGCATTGATAGAATAAATTCATCAGAAACAGATGATACCATTCGGTTAACAACGGTCTTGATAAAAGATGTTCTTTTAAATATCTTATCGATTTCTTCTTTTTCTGCAAGGCTTTTCAATGCCGATTTTACTTGAGTTTTGACGAACATAGTGGCATTTATTTTATTCATGACAATTAAAATTGTAAGATCATCACCGCCATTTCGATATCGGTTTAACAAGCAACGGGCGATCATTTGTGACTGTGAATAAATTGCACGTTCTGGAAGAGCAAGGCCTATGAGAACAGATTTAGCATACATATCCATCATAGCACTTTCGTTTTCACTATCTATCATACGGATATTTGATACAGTCTGAAAATAAGCTTCACTTTCATATCGAATCCGATATTTACCCATAGAATTTATAAGATTCAATAAAAACTGATTTCGTGTGGTTCCAATGATTTCTTTCGGCCTTGTATATCCGTCCCAATGTGAAAAAATCGGAGCGAGATATCCACCACCTATGGCTCCAAAGCCGTGAATGCCAACCGTGATGTTTTCCTTGCTCATGGGATAGTGTTCATTCAACTGTGGCACTGGCAACAGTTTTGGCATGAACGTAATTAAATCTTTTAAAAACATATTCATGTTGGGATAGGATTTATATGCTAGTGCCTTTACCTTAGCGTCTGGTTCTTTGATGTCTTTAATAAAAATTGGCTTTCCACCCGATGCACTAGCTGACAATAGGCCGTTTTGGGAATCTTCAAAAATGAGACAGGTTTCAGGAGCGCAGGAGAGTTCATTAATTGCTTTAATAAAAATTTCTGGATGTGGCTTGCCGTTTTCGATTTCGTCACCACAAACGATAATTTCAAAATAACGGAATACTTTTGCTTTTATTAAGTATTCTTCAGCAATTTCTCTGCGACTTGAGGTAGCCAGTGCGATAAAAACATTGCTTTTTTTTAGGCGTTCAAGCAAATTGTATAATCCATCTTTGACAGGAACACCGTGATTTTTAATGTGTTTCCGCTCAAGTTTGTCTGCAAGTTGCCTTATTTCTTTGTAAGGATAAAGTTCTCCATATCTTTCTTTAGATAATTGCTCTGCAGTGACTGCACTAACCCCAAGGCAATCATACAACAAGTCGTCCGCAATGGCTTCGCCAAATATTTCGCTAGATGCTTGCTTCAACATATCAAATCGAAGGCGTTCTGTATCAAACATGGTTCCATCCATATCAAAGATGGCCGCATTAATTTCTTGTTCAAAAAATTTCATATAAATCTCCTTTCATTTTACTGTAATTTATATTTACATAATTACAATATGATAACCCACAATTTCATCAATGTCAAATTGTGTACGAAAACCACAGCAAGTTAAACCTATGAAATAGCTGATTTGGTTTGTAGAAATAGAGGCTATTTATATGCCTTTTAGATTTGGGGATCTATCCTTGTGATCCCCAAATAGCTACATTCTGATTATCTAATACAAACTTTTTGTTGTTCCATTTTAATGTATTCAATACATAGCCTAGAGAATCTGCATTATATCTTCCAGCTATTTTTTCATATGCTAACAGCTCATACACACCATCAGAATTAAAATCAACGGAATATAAGCCGCTTAAAGGATTTGTAAATCCTTTAATAGGTTCTTTTAGCTTCCCGTTTTCATCATATATTTCATTTAAATAGTCCTTATCTTTTAATGATATGTCTACAATG
>JBGUET010000023.1:0-14717 GCA_041821225.1 Sedimentibacter sp. | reverse complement strand
GTATTTAGAAAAAATAAAGTTCTGAAGTAGGAGGAACATGGTGGAAAAAGAATATAGTGGAGTATTAGTATTTGCTGAGCAAAAAAATAACATTATTCATAAAGTTGCTTACCAGCTTCTTGGAAAAGGAAAATCCTTAGCAGACAAACTAAATTGTGAATTATGTGCGGTAATACTTGGTCCTGCTAATATAGACACAAGAGAATTGGTCTTAAGAGGAGCTGACAAAGTTTATCACATATCAGATGAAAGGATTTTTAGTAAGCCAGATGAATTGGTTTATTCAGAAAATTTAATAATGTTAATAAATGAAATTAAACCGGAAATTTGCCTTTTTGGTGCCACATCATTTGGAAGGAGTCTAGCTCCAAGAATTGCAGCATCACTAGAAACAGGGCTGACAGCAGATTGTACTGAGCTTCAAATAGATGATGATGAAAAATTAATTCAAATAAGACCAGCTTTTAGTGAAAATATAATGGCACACATTAAATCAGATAATTATCCACAAATGGCTACGGTAAGATATAAGGAATTTAATGAAGCACAAAGAGATGAAAACAGAATTGGGGAAATAATAAAAGTTAACTCAATTAACATAGAAAGTAATCGAGTAGAAATATTAGAAGAAATTACAAATGAAAATATTAATATAGCTGATGCACATGTAGTGGTTGCTGCAGGTGTCTCCATAAAAAGTTCAGATGATTTGAAAATGATTAAAGAACTTGCTGCCTTATTGGGCGGAGAAGTAGGGGCATCAAGAGCTTTGGTGGAAACTGGAATAATATCAAAGGCCCATCAGGTTGGATACAGCGGTAACAGAGTAAAACCAACAATTTATATTGCATGTGGCATTTCAGGAGCGCCGCAACATTTAGCTGGAATGAAAGAATCAGACATAATAATTGCCATAAATAATGACCCTTCAGCACCGATATTCAATGTTGCTGATTATTCAATAATTGGAGATATGTATAAAATAATACCTGAACTAATAAATGAAATTAAACTAAATGTAATTAATAATTAATATTTAGACTGAATACTTAGTAGTTAAATATATTGGAGGAAAATATGAACGAGCAAATAATCAATAAAATGCAAGAGATTGTTGGAGAAGATTGGGTAGTGGTTGATTTAGATAAAGTTAGTAGCTATTGTGAAGATGAAACTGAAAAAGCTGTGAAACCGAAAGTTTGTAGAGAATGTATTGTTGTAAAACCCATATGTGTTGAAGAGATTTCTGAAATTATGAAATATGCTAACAATCAAAAAATAACTGTAGTGGCAAGAGGCGGCGGAACAAGTTTGTCAGGAGCAGCAGTGACAATAATGCCAAGTATAATTATTTCTATGGAAAGAATGAACAAAATAATTGAAGTGGATGAAACATGTTTGACAGTAGACTGTGAAGCAGGGGTTACACTTCTTCATATAGTAGAATTGTTTAATAAGCACGACAGTTTGTATTTTCCTATTCATCCAGGAGATGAGGGGGCTCAAGTAGGTGGTATGATAGCAATGAATGCTGGAGGAGTAAGAGCAGTAAGGTATGGTGTTATGCGTGATCAGGTAAAAGCATTGGAAGTAGTCCTACCAACTGGTGAAATTATTAATCTTGGAGGAAAATTAATTAAAAACAATGCAGGTTTGGATTTGAAAAATCTCATAATAGGCAGTGAAGGTATACTGGGAATAGTGACAAAGGCTACTCTGTCCATAAAACCAAAGGATAAATATACTGGAAGCTTGCTTGTATCTTTTAATGATGAAAGAGATGCAGTAAAGGCGGTTACACAAATATTTAAAAATGGAATTAAGCCATTGGCCATAGAATATATGGAAAAAAGCTCTATATTAAGGGCTGCTGCTGATGTAGGATTAGTTTGGCCCTCCAGCGTTGGAAATGTAGATTTATACTTTATTGTTTCTGAAAGAAAAGAGGATGATCTTTATGAAATGTATGAAACAATAGTGGAAATTTGCGATGAAAACAATGCAGTAGAAAGCTTTGTTGCAGAAAGTACAAAAGACCAACGCAATCTTTTAGAAATAAGAAGCCATGTTTATCCAAGCATGCACGCAACAATGGTTGATGCTGTTGATGCTGCTGTTCCAATAGTTAATCTAGCCATGTACATGGAAGGCATTGCAAGTATATCTAAAAAATACAATGTGGAGATTTCAACTATAGGGCATATAGGTGACGGAAATATGCATAACAGTATTTTAAACAAAGATGCTGTGAAACCCCAAAATTACGAAGAGTTAGTTGACGAAATATTTAAACTTGTAATACATTGTAAGGGCTCTATAACAGGGGAACACGGAATTGGAAAAGTAAGAAATGAAAAATTGAAATTCCAATTTACAGAAAAAGAGTTGAGTTTGATGAAGGCAATTAAAAATGTGTTTGACCCTAATAATATATTGAATCCGGGAACTGGATTATAATTACAAGTTTAAAACAACTTCTATTGGGTATTAATAATGAGTATTAAGACTTTGTGGAGGCAATAATGGAGTTTCTGTTTTTAAATGAGGAATTAAGAAATATAATAGCTAACAACAATATGACGATTGTCTATTTTGGAAGTAACATGTGTGGAGTTTGTGGAGCGATAGAACCTAAAATCATTGAACTGTTAATAAAGTATCCTAAAATAAAATACGTCCATGTTGATGTGGAAAAATCAAGAGAAATTGCAGCAACTTATAATATCTTTACAATACCAGGTATATTGCTGTTTATTGATGGGAAAGAAGTTATAAGAGAAGCTAGGTACATAAGTGTACAAGATTTAGATAATAAAATTTCTAGATACTACGACTTGTATTATGAAGAATAATTTGATTTATAAGGGAGCCTTAATGGCTCTTTTTTGTTTTGTGACGAATTGTTGGCAAATTACACTTGAAATGATTAAAATTTTCACTTTTTCAACACAATTGTGATATATTATATATGATTATGATGCAATTATAATAAATGCTTCTAAAAACAAATTCATAAACACTATTTCACTTTATAAGGAGTCTATATGAAAATAAAATATAGTTTAAAAAATAAGCTTTTCCTTGTAATTTTATTAGTTCTAATTATTAATATTGTTTTATCTATTATATTAGGCAGCTCGCTATTTGAAAAGCTGTATACAAATGATAAAATCAAGAGCTTGAAAATTGGTTCAAATCAAATTAGAAATACATATTTAACAGCCGATATTGATAATACCGCTGCTGAAATTATAAATAATGAAAGACAGAATATGACAATATGCATCTTTACAATGGATTTAGAAACAGGTATTGGAGAAATTGAATATTACTCAAGGCAGAAATTTCCTTCTTTGAATCCAATACACAATGAAATAACTAATTTGTTTGACAGCCTTTTTAAAGAGAATGCATTCAGTCAATTAACAAATGACAATAATTTTTATTTATATACTGATAAAAATAATGAGTTTAATAACGACATAACAATATTATCAAATATTACAGATAATAAATATATAATAGTTCAAACACCTATTCCTTTCATTAAAGGGGTTGCTAACTTAGCTATTAAATACTCTCTCTACATTTCTATGTTTACATTGTTTTTAGGCGCCATTTTAATTTATTTTATTGCAGATCGCACTACTAAGCCAATACGCCAAATCCAAATTGCTGCGGATAAAATTTCTAACCTAGACTTTATTCATAGATGTGATGTAACATCAAATGATGAAATTGGTTTGCTTGCTGTAAGTATTAATAACATGGCTGTAAAACTCCAAGACTATGTGTCTCAATTAGTAGTAGCCAATGATGTATTAAAAAATGATTTAATGAGGCAGGAAAAAACTGATAAAATGAGAAAACAATTTGTAGCAAATGTATCTCATGATTTCAAAACACCTTTAACACTTATAATGAGCTACTCAGAGGCTCTATTAGATATAGAACACATTGATGAGACTACAAAAAAGGAATACTTAAATATAATAATTAGTGAAGGTAACAAAATGTCTGAATTTGTTCATGAATTATTGAGATTATCTCAACTTGAAAGTGGCATGATTAAACTAGAAAAATCTAATTTCAGCATAAACGAAATTATCAATGATACAATTAGAAAAAATAAAATCATAGCTCATGAGAAAAACTTGCATGTTGAAAAAAGTATTCTAGATAACAGCATTGTTTTTGGAGATTATTCTAGAATAGAGCAGGTTTTGCAAAATCTTTATGAAAATGCTGTTAAGTATTCAATGTATAATGGGTTTATAAGAGTTTCAGCTAATAATGTAGACAACAAATGCATTATTAAAGTTTATAATGAAGGCAACAATATTTCAGATGAAGATTTAGAAAACATATTTACAAGTTTTTATAGGTCTGATAAATCAAGAAAAAACATGGGAAGTTATGGTCTAGGTCTAGCAATAGTTAAGGCTATAATGGACATGCACAATGAAAAGTACGGTGTATCTAATGTTGATGGTGGAGTTGAGTTCTGGTTTGAACTTGAAAATATAGATATGGATTTAGAAATGGAGGACGATTAATGGAAAATAAAATTCTGTTGGCAGAAGACGAAGATAATATTAGAAAACTTATTGCAAGTTACTTAGTAAAGGAAGGTTTTAAGGTAATAGAAGCAGGGGATGGGGAAGAGGCTATAGCTAAATTTGATAGCAACTACGATTTTTCTCTTGTTATACTTGATGTTATGATGCCAAAATTAGACGGCTATGAAGTGTGCCGACATATAAGGAAAAATTCAGAAGTACCTGTGTTAATACTTACTGCAAGAGATGCAGAAACAGATGAAATAACTGGGTTTGCTGCTGGAGCTGATGAATACATAGCTAAACCATTCAGCCCTAGAATTCTTGTTACAAGGGTTAAAAATCTTCTTAAAAGAACATCGCAAAACAATATGCAGGACATTGAATTAGATGGTATTTCCATCAAATATAGAGAACGCTTAGTTTTGACAGATGGAGAAAAAGCTATTTTGACACCAAAGGAATTTGAATTGCTGTACTATTTGCTTCAAAATAAAAATATTGTACTTACAAGAAATCAGATTTTATCAACGGTGTGGGATTGGGATTATTTTGGAGATGATAGAACGGTAGATACTCATATAAAGTGTCTTCGTTCTAAAATAGGTAAGTATGGTAAGAAAATTGTTACAATAAGAAAAGTTGGCTACAAATATGAAGCAGAATAAAAAAGCAGGAATTTAAAATTCTGCTTTTTTATTTGAAGCTATTATTTTCTTACCCAAAATCATAATTTAAATTCTATTTCTCGGTTGCTATAATTATTCTTATTCTTCCGCCACTTGATTCGGATTTATCATAATAAGCTTCTAAATTATAATTGTCATCTTCAGTTATATCAGATAAAGGTATAATTCTATAACCTGAGTAGTTTTTTAAATAAACTACTGCGTTGCTATATAAAGCATATGATTCTCCAGTAGATGTTTTAATAGAAATTTCATTAACTTCAATAATCTTTTCTGAAATTTTTGATAGGGCTTTTATTGATGCTACACTGTTGTCGTCTATTACGAAAGCCGCTGGTTGACCTGAATTAACGTTAGTATATGATCCGTTTTTCATGCTTAAAGTCATTTCTTTCCCATTTACATCACATGTGTAAGTGGATGATGTACTTGTACTACCCTCAGCAACTTCAGCATCAGTTACTATTCCATATTTCATAGTATCACCGGTTACATTCTTTAGTATAAGGTTATTAATCTCCCCATTACTATTTTTACTGTAATATAAAATATTTGAACTACTTATTTTTACATTGTCTATACGTTGAGGGTAAGTAATAACATATTGAGATTCATCACTTGAATCAACTGTTCCTACATCGATTATATTTATATCTTTTGCTACCGAGTATGAACCAATGCTCTTATCGTCCCAGTCAAATGTACCACTTATATTTTTGCTGCTTACTTTACTTAAAGTTGCAAGTCCGTTTGAAAATTTAATAGTTACTACTGAGTTAATATAGCTTGAATAATCTTTGAAAGATTCATATTCTAAAATATTACCCTCTGAATTCACAGCTTTAACATAGTATACATTGTAATCATACCCTGTGCTGCTTGTAATTTCTTTGGTACCACTATCTATTAAATAGCCTGTAACACTTACTTTTGACTGGGCTAGAGATATAACATCTGCAATGTTGTCGTCTTTACCTAGGAGCAATGTAACACTGTCTCCAATTTCAAACGTACCTTGAGAAGATACCTTATTAAATGCTGTTGCTGTTTCTAATGTATATTCTGTGCCTGAAACTGTTATTGAAGAAGGATGGTCTTTGTTTGGAGACGCACTTTCATATACCCCTGTAATTTTGTCATTGTATGCCCATAATGTATTTAAAGATTCTGAGTAGTATAAAACATCATAAGTATTTATGTCACTCATTGTAGATTTACTACCATCTCTCATAACTGTTATATTTGAATCATCAGTATCAAATAAACCGTACCAATTAGAATTTTCAGCTATTATAGGTCCTTTTAATTTGTTCCCAGATATAACTACAAAATTTATATCTCCACTTGAAGATTTTGAAACCTTTACAATGTCACCAACATCAATATTAGAAGCTACATTTTTTAATGTTGATTTGCTTCCATTGTAATAAACTGTAGTGGCTTCATTAAGTCCTAAAGCTTCAGTATACCCGCCTGTTGATGATACTATTATATCACTTTCAATAGCTGCATATGCTGTATAAGTTTCAATGATTTGTTCTTCAGGAATAAAGCATATTAATTCGTTGCTTGAGTTTAATACAGCACTTCCTATTTTGCCTATGGTACTTGTATTAAGCTTATTAAGCATTTTATAGGTACCTGAGGTTGTATAAACATTTCCGCTTACAACAGTTGAGTCTTCTTCATTAGTTGCAATTAAAACCACATCTTCAGACAAGTTATATCCCATTGTTGAAACATAAGACTTTCCTGATTCTGTGTTACCATTTAGCATGTTATAAACAAGCTGCATTGCATCCTGTCTAGTTATTTCTTCTCCAACTTTAGCAGTTGTATTCTTTAGTAATCCTATGCTATTTGCTAAACTTAGCTGTCCAGTAGGCCATGATGAGCCAAAATCTTCACTAGTATAGCCCATTGCTGATAAAGCAACGGTTACCGCCTCTTCTAGTGTAACATTGTTATCTGGTTTAAAGGATGCATCAGGGTATCCTTTAATGAGCCCATTTGATACAGCAACACTTATGTATGGTGCTGACCAATTAGAATATTGAACATCCTTAAATGGTGATGTTGTTGATTTTGCAGATACACTGTTTCTGTATTCAGATGCATTAATTATTACTTTTGAAAACTGTGCTCTTGTAAGCTTATCACTTAAATGTAAGCTTCCATCAGGATAACCACTCATTATATCTAGAGAACTCATAACCGTCACCATGTCTTGAGACGATGTATCTGTAGCAAATGCATTTGTGAAATTTGCTATCATTGTCAATATAATCAAAATTAATATCGCCGTTTTTTTCATTTTATACTTCCTTTCTTTTCTTTAATAAAATCTATAATTTACGTTTTGTTAATATTAATCTGTTCTCAGGGCATCAATAGGATGCATTTTTGCCGCTTTCTTGGCTGGGAAATATCCAAATGTTATGCCTATTATTACAGACACGGAAAAAGCGATAACAACGGCATAAAATGAAGGTTTAACCGTCATGTCTAACAGTGAACCAGCACCATATGCTGATACAAGGCCTACAACTATACCAATTATCCCCCCTACAGAACTTGTTGTTGCTGCCTCTACAACAAATTGGCTCATAATATCTCGCTGCTTAGCACCAAGTGATTTTCTTATTCCTATCTCCTTAGTTCTTTCTGTTACAGAAACAAGCATTATATTCATAATACCTATACCACCTACAAGAAGTGAAATAGCTGCAACACCTACTAGCACTAATGTAACTGTTCCCATAATTTCATTTACTTGGTCCAGTGCTTCAGATGCGCTGAAAACACTGTAATAATCAGTGCTGCTAAAATATACTGCCATTTGTTCATTTATAGCAGCCATTGCTTCTTCTACTGTATCTGTTGAGGCAGCGCTAAATGAATAACTGCTTACTGATCTCATTGAGGAAAGCCTTGAAGATGATGTATATGGTATTAATATAATATCATCGGCAGAACTTTCCACAGAATCTGCCGTTTCTTCTAAAACCCCAACTACAGTAAATGCTGAACCATTTAATTTTATTTGTTGCCCTACAGGAGAAACTCCATCGAACAGTTCCTGAACTATATATGTACCTATCACACAGGTATTTTGTCTATTTTCACAATCAAGGTAGGTAATAAATCTACCAGTACTTACTTTTGCATTTTTAATACTAGAGTAATACTCATTACAACCCTTAACAGATGTTGAAAGATTATTAGTTTCATATTTTGCTGTAATATTCATTATTGATACTGCAGGAGTTTGTGCAGATATTATATCAGTATTTTCATCTACAAGTGATTGCATGTCATCGGGGTCAATAGTTATATTTCCTCCTCTTCCTTTTACACTGACAGATATTAGATTGGTTCCCATGCTTTCAAAGCTTTCTGACATATCTGCTGCCATTCCACTTATTAAGCTTACTAATAGTATAACGGAAGCAACACCAATTATAATACCAAGCATAGTTAAAAATGAACGCATTTTGCTGCCCATTAAACTTTTTATAGCCATAATAAATGACTGCTTAAAATTCATTTTTAACCACCTCCAACATAGTATCCTCTATAATTTTTCCATCATGAAGCCTTACAATTCTTTTTGCTTGCTCCGCAATAGAATTATCATGAGTAATTAATATAATTGTATTTCCTTCGTTATTTATTTCTTTTAAAAGTGTTAATACTTCTACTCCTGTTTTAGAGTCTAATGCTCCTGTGGGTTCATCGGCAAGTATTACAGGGGGGTTTCCTGATAAAGCTCTAGCTATAGAAACCCTTTGCTGCTGTCCTCCTGACAACTGAGAAGGCATATTCAATATTCTGTCTGTAAGTCCAACACGTTCTAAAGAATCTTCTACCATTTTTTTTCTTTTGCTTTTTTCTATTCCTCTATATATTAAAGGCAATTCGACATTTTCAAATACATTTAATTTTGAAATTAAATTATACTGCTGAAATATAAATCCTAAAGTGAGATTTCTTAACTCAGAAAGCTCATCTTCACCTAACTTACTTGCATCTTTTCCATTTATTATATATTGTCCTGATGTTGGAATATCCAAACACCCTATCATATTCATGCAAGTTGATTTTCCTGAACCTGACTGTCCAACTATCGCTACAAATTCATTTTTATTTATATGTAAATTTATGCCATCGAGAGCTCTAATTTCGCTGTCTCCTATTTTATAAATTTTATATACATCTATTAAGTCTATCATGCTTAACCTCCCGATTTAATTACTACTGACCTCCTGGAGGTGGTCCTCCTTGTCCTCCTTGCCCCCCTGTAGTGCTAGTACTACCTGGCAATATCAGATCACTTGTAGCTTTTTCTGTTGTAGTTGTTGCTTTTGTAGGTATTACTACAATATCTCCTTCTTCTAATCCACTTTTTATTTCTACAAAATCAGTGTCACTTATGCCGATTTCAACAGTTACATAGGTGTATCCATCTGGTACATCAACACTTGCAGAGGATTTTTTGCTGTCACTTTCTACTTGGCTTGCAGCCTTTGAACCATCTTCATCTTTTACCAATACCCTATTTCCTCTACTTAAAGCCGATGAAGGTATTTGCAATACATCTTCCATAGATTCAATTACAATTTCTGCATTAACATTCATACCAATCATTAAGTCCTCAGTATAATCCATAACCACTGTTACAGGATAAGTAGCTACACCATCAGAACTTGTTCCTATAGCGCTAATATTGCTTATTGCACCTACAAAAGTTTTGTTTTCCAATGAATCTGCAGTAACTTGAACTTCTTGTCCAACTGCTATATCTCCTATGTCAAGTTCGTCAACGTCTATATCAAAAGTTAATTTAGACATATCAGCTATTACAGCCATATTAACAGTTTTATCGCTGCTATCAAGAGTATCTCCTGCTTTAGATTGCTTTTCAAGTATTGTTCCATCTATAGGGGATGTAATATTGTAATCATCTAATTGATCTTTTGTATTTTGTAAAGCAAGTTCAGTACTCTTAAGTGATAATTCGCTTTGTTTCAACGAAATTTCAGCATCATCACTTTCTAAATCTACTATAACATTTCCTGAATTGACTTTATCGCCTGTTGTATAATTAACACTTGCTACATCACCTGATGCTTCAGCTTTAACAGTTCTTTGTTCCCAGTAATCAAATATACCTGCTGAATTACATGCTACATTATTAATAATTGCTGTAGCTTCATCATCTACTGTTATAGAGCCTGGGTTTTTTACTTTTATTTTTACAATAGATACAGTAGCACCAGAACTTTTTAATATTTCGCCAGAGGAAATATATTGAACTGTCCCAATAGTTTCATAAGATGAATCTTCAAGTATTACGCTAGCTGAGCTACCGACTTTAAAATTAGAAACATCACTGCTGTTAAATGGTATCTCTAACATCATATAATCACTATTTACAATATCTGCTATAGTATCTCCACTTTTAACAGAATCTCCTTTTGTTACATAACAATCGGTAATAACTCCTGAAATAGGTGTTTTTATTGATAAATTATTATATGATTCCAATTCCTCATTGTAAGATATTAGTTGCTTATCAAGAGATACTTGTGATTTTTCAATATCATAATCAGCATCCACTGTATCTATGACATAAAGTAAATCGCCTTTCTTAACTTCTTGACCTTCTTCGAAATCTGATATTAAAATATCCCCAGTGACCAAAGGTGTTATTTCATACATTTCTAATGGTTCAATTACTCCAGAACCCTCAATAGACACTGTAATATCACCTTTTGTTACTGTTGCAGTATTAATAGTATCGGTACTGTTCGACCCATTTATTTTGCTGTATCCATATATACCGCCTAAAATAATTATGCAAATTCCAACAATAATTATTTTTTTCTTTTTTGTTAATTTCGGCATTTTGATTTTGGATAATTTAAATTTATTGCTTTTCTTTTCCGCGTTCATTAATATCCTCCTAAACATTATATGTATTTAGAAAATATATCATCTGTATGTGTTCATAATGTGTTGATTACGCGATTAGAATATGAAATTATTCATTAAATAACTCATTTGGTACGAAGAACAATTTTTTATTTAAAAAAAGGGAGGGATGGTATATAATAATAGTTAGAACAAATATATATACTAAATTAGCATAAGGAGATAAGCTTTGTATTCAATGCCATTATACAGGCCACCAAGTGAAGCGAGAAGTCTTATTATACAAGTTACAGAGGGCTGTTCTCACAATAAATGTAGATTTTGCTACATGTACAAGTGTAAGCAGTTTAAACTGAAATCGGATGAAGAAATTAAAGAGCATATAGAGTGGCTTAAACAAGATTATAAAAATCCTGAACGTATTTTTCTAGCAGACGGGAATGTTTTATGTCTGGGAACAGAAAAACTTCTAAATTTATTAAATTACATAAAAACCGAATTTCCTACTGTTAAAAGAATTAGTTCGTATTCTGGACCATTGGATATTTTAAGAAAATCCCTTGAAGAATTAAAATCAATAAGACGAGCAGGAATAGAACTTTTGTACATGGGTGTGGAAAGTGGTTCGGATAATGTGTTAAAGTTCATGGAAAAGGGAGTAAACCAGGAACAAATGATACTTGCAGGGCAGAAGGCTATTCAAGCTGGGTTTAAGCTGTCATGCATGATTATTTCAGGACTTGGGGGAACCGAGCATATGCATGAGCATGCAACTGAATCAGCAAAGGTAATTTCAGCAATTAATCCACATTACTTTTCACTTTTAAGATTAGTGGTTGAAGATGAGTCGGAACTTGCTGAAGATATTAGACTGGGAAAATTTCATTTACTGACTCCACTTGAAGTTCTTGATGAAAATATCATTATGCTGGAAAATATGGAACTAGAAAACTGCATATTTAGGGCTAACCATGTTTCTAACCATGTAAATCAAGCTGGAACACTGAATCAAGACAAGGGTATTCTTGTAGCAAAACTAAGGCGTTTAAGAGATGGGGGCAAATTTATACCTATGGAGTTTGATACATTATAAAAATAAATTATTTTTGCAAACAAAAAATCAACTCATTAGACCTTTAAAAAGTTCAAAGGGAGTTGATTTTTTACTAGCGTATGAATTTTAAAGATTTAAATTGCGTCAGGTAAACCCTTTAATGCATATTTTGCAATTATTCCTGTAGCTATACCTGTTACTACAGCAGAAATTAATAATACTGGCAGATAGAAAAAAATATATCTGTTTTCAATTACAAAACTTGCAATTGTTATTTGCCCAACATTATGAAACACTGCGCCCACAACACTTACTCCCACAATACTTACGTCTTGCATCCTTTTAATTAAAAGCATCATAATTAAGCTTAATAATCCTCCAGAAAAGCTGTATATTGCTCCACTTACACCAGAAAACAACATGCCACTTAAAAATACCTTCAAAATCATTAAAACAAATGCACTTTTAGCATCTATTAAATAAATCGCATATAAAAGCACTATATTAGATAGACCTAGTTTAACCCCTGGAATTGAAGCATTTAGGGGAATTAAATTTTCAAAATAGCCAAGAACCAAGGCAACTGCCAACAAAATACCCAGCCTTGTAATTGTTTTAGTTTTCATTGCTGTCTCCCTTAACTAGTTCAATTGATATTTGATGGGGTAAACAAACTATCCAGCCACCCATAAGGCGGTTGTCAATATTTTCTAAAGTAGCTTCACCTTGCATAACACATACTTGATTATCACAATTTGAAGCAAGCATTCTAACCCCTTCTTCAGTTATTTCAATTTCATTATGATGACCGTTGTTTTCTATAACAACTATTTGAGGGTCACTTAGACTAACTGTTTTGTATATTTCTCCATTTACAGAAATAACCACATAGTTTTCTTGGCTTATTTGTTTTTCTGAAATCCGATAACCTACAAAACTTAACAGTGCAATTAAAACTACTGATAAAATTATTATTTTATCTCTTTTTTTCATTTAGAAACCACCTAACTTAATTTGTTGAAACAATAAATATTACTTTAATCTATTCAATTATATTAGACATATAATATATGTCAACAGTGAAATGTGAAAAAATTAATTATATTAAAAAACAAAGCCACCAAAGGTGGTTTTGCTTCTTAGTTGTTAAATTGACTTTTATACAAATCTGCGTAGAATCCATTTCTATTTAACAATTCTTTATGTGTTCCGGATTCAATTACATCTCCATGATTCATAACTAATATTAAGTCTGCGTTTTTTATTGTTGACAATCTGTGGGCTATAACAAAGCTTGTGCGCCCGGACATGAGATTTGATAAAGCATCTTGAATCTGAATTTCAGTTCGTGTATCAATGCTGCTAGTAGCTTCATCAAGAATCAAGATTGCAGGGTCTGATAAAAATGCTCTTGCTATTGTCAAAAGCTGCTTTTGTCCTTGTGATAAATTTGTTCCCTCTTCATTCAATACGGTGTTATAGCCATCTGGCAATGTTTGTATGAAATGATGGGCTTGAGCAAATTTTGCCGAAGTTATTATTTCTTCATCAGTGGCATCTTCACGACCATAGGATATATTTTCTTTGATTGTTCCATTAAATAGCCAAGCATCTTGAAGCACCATTCCAATATTTTTTCTTAAACTGCTTCTTGTGATGCTTTTAATATCAGTTCCATCAATGGTAATTTTACCCTCATTTACTTCGTAAAAACGCATTATAAGATTTACAAGAGTTGTTTTGCCTGCACCAGTAGGGCCTACAATTGCTACTGTCTGACCTTGCTTTGCAGTTATATTCATATTGTGTATTAAAACATTATCTTTATTATATCCAAATTGCACATGATCAAATTCTATTTCTCCGTCAATATTTTTAATTTCAACAGCATTATCAGAGTCGTTAATTTCATCTGTTTCATCAAGCACTTCAAATACTCTTTCTGCAGCTGCAACAGCAGATTGAAATTGGTTCATTATTTGTCCTAGTTGGGCAATAGGCTGACTAAATTGTTTGTTATATTGCAAAAATGCTTGAATGCTTCCTATTGATATTGTTCCTTTGATTCCTAATATAGCTCCAACAATTGAAATCAGAACATACCCAAGGTTGCTTATCAAATTATTTATTGGCATTATTGTGCCTGATAAAAATTGCGCTCTCCACACAGTTTTTGAAAGCTCTTTATTTATTTTTTCAAATTCTTCAATTGATTTTTCTTCTTTTCCATATGCTTTCACAATCAAGTGTCCAGAAAACATTTCTTCAACGTGACCGTTTAATTGCCCTAGTTTTTTTTGCTGAAGCTTAAAGTAGCTTTGTGAATGTTTCATAACAGTTGTCATAGCAAATATAGATAATGGAAGTGAAATCATTGTAATGATTGTCAGTAATGGGCTTATTGTAAGCATGACTACAATTATTCCAATTATTGTAATTGAAGAAGTAATAACTTGGGTTACACCTCTTTGTAGTGTCATG